>JADFTO010000143.1 GCA_022560215.1 Pseudomonadota bacterium
GGTTCCACCGCGGTGGAACGCAGGGCCATCCAGGAATCGGCCGAAAGTGCCGGCGCCCGGCGCGTGTACCTCATCGAAGAGCCGATGGCCGCCGCCATCGGCGCGGGCCTGCCGGTGACCGAGCCCACGGGTTCCATGGTCGTGGACATAGGCGGAGGCACCACCGAGGTGGCCGTGCTGTCCCTGGGCGGCATCGTCTACACCCGTTCTGTCAGGGTCGGCGGGGACAAGATGAACGAGGCCATCATCGCCTATATCCGCCGCAACCATAACCTGCTGGTCGGTGAAAGCAGCGCCGAGCGAATAAAGGAAGACATCGGTTCGGCCTGCCCCCCCGAAGACGGAGACGGTCCGACCATCTCCATCAAGGGGCGAGACCTGATGAACGGCGTTCCCAAGGAACTGGTGATCAGCGAACGCCAGATTGCCGAAAGCCTGGCCGAGCCGGTGGGAGCCATCATCGAGGCGGTCAAGGTGGCCCTGGAACACACAGCCCCCGAACTGGCCGCCGACATCGTCGACAAGGGAATCGTGTTGACCGGCGGCGGGGCGCTCCTCGGCAACATCGATTACGTTCTCAGGCACGCGACCGGCCTGCCTGTATCCATTGCCGACGACCCTCTTTCCTGTGTCGTTCTGGGAACCGGCCGGGCCCTCGAGGAGATGAAACGCCTTAGAAATGTATTAACCACTACGTATTAACGTCTCTCCGCTTTCGTAGTACAATTCAATAAGTATTACTGTTCCCTCGGCGGGTTTCTTTTTTTCTGGGAACTGAGGGGCGACATGCAGGAACGCCCGCGATCCATCTACCGTATTGCCGCGCCAATCAAGAGCCTGGCGCGGCGGTTCCTTTACATGGGTTTCGTGTTGGGGGCCTTCTCGCTGATGTTGCTGGGCAAGGTGGACGCGGTCCTGATGGAGCGTTTCCGCGCCCAGGTGACGGATGCTTTCGCGCCCATCCTTGATGCCATGTCCCGCCCCGTCGCCACCCTTGCCGACGTGGCCGCGCAAATCCAGCAGATGGTCGATCTGAGGGCCGAAAACGTACGTTTGCAGGAAGACAGGACACGGCTGCTCCAGTGGCAGTCGGTGGCGCGCCGGCTGGAAGCCGAAAACAAAACCTTGCGTGGGCTGCTCAACTACCTGCCCGGACCCGATGCCGGATTCATATCGGCGCGCGTCATTGCCGACACCGGCGGCGCCTTCGTGCACAGCATCGTGCTCAACGCCGGTGCCCGGGACGGCGTCGTCAAGGGGCAGGCGGTGATCACCGGCGATGGGCTGGTCGGCCGCATAACCGGTTTGGGAAGGCGGTCATCGCGGATCCTGCTCATTACGGACATCAACTCCCGCATTCCGATCCTGGTGGAGCAGCAGCGCACGCGGGGCATCCTGGCCGGGGACAATTCAGATCAGCCAAGGCTTATCCATCTGCCTCCCGGAGCGACGGTGACGCCGGGTGCCCGCATCGTGACTTCGGGACATGGCGGCGCTTTTCCGCCGGGGCTGCCAATTGGGGTCGTCACATCCGTGAGCGACGGCGGCATCAAGGTCGAACCCTTCATCAGCCGCCACCGCCTCGAATACGTTCGCGTCGTCGATTTCGGCCTTGAGAGGGTCGTGCAATTGCCTCAACCGGCCGCCAAGAAAACCGGGAAGCAGGTGCCGTGAAGCCGTCTCTTTGGATACGGCTGGATTTGCTGGCGCGCCGCTTGACGCCCTTCGCCCTGACCCTGATTCTGGTCATGATCAGCCTCGTGCCCCTGCCCGTCCCCGGTTACGCCCGGGTGGTTCCCTTGTTGCCGTTGATCGGCATATATCATTGGACCATTTTCCGCCCCGAACTCATGCCCACGTACGCCGTGTTCGTGATTGGCCTGTTGCAGGACGCGCTTACCGGCATGCCCATAGGCGTCAACGCAATGGTCTTCCTTGTGGTCTACGGCGTTGTCCTTTCCCAGCGCCGTTTCTTCGTCGGCAAGTCGTTCGTCATTCTCTGGCTGGGCTTCGCTCTCGTAGGCGCCGGAGAGGCATTTGCGAGCTGGGTTCTCGTATCGGCTTACAACGTCACGCTTATTTCTCCGCACGCCCTGTTCTTCCAGTATCTCGTGACGTTGGGATGTTTCCCGATGTTTTCCTGGGTATTCCTGCGCTGGCAGGGAACCTTCCTGAGGCTGGAGTGACATGCACAAGGATTCTGAACGTCATAAACAGTTCAACAGGCGGACGGTAATCCTTGCAGGCGGCAAACTGGCTCTTTTGTCGGTGCTTGTCGGGCGCATGTACTACCTTCAGGTCGTCGAGTCCAAACGCTACCAAACCCTGGCCGACCGGAACCGTATCAACCTGAGACTCCTGCCTCCGCCTCGCGGCCGCATCGTCGACCGGTATGGCACGCCCATCGCCGTCAACCAGATAAACTACCGGGTCGTTCTTAATTTGGAAACGACCATGGACGTGGAGGAAACGCTCAGGGCGCTGGGCTCCATCATCAACATCGGTGAAGGCGAGCGCCGCCGGATCATGCGCGATATCAGTCGGAAGCCGAGCTTCGTTCCGGTAACGGTCCGCGAAAACCTGAACTGGGATAAGGTGGCGCGGATAGAGGTCAACGCACCCGACCTGCCCGGGGTGGAAATCGACGAAGGACAAAGCCGTCATTATCCCTTCGGCAAGGACACCGCCCATGTGCTCGGATATGTCGCCCCCGTATCCGAAGGCGAAACCACGGGCGATCCCTTGCTGAAGCTCCCGGGGTTCCGCATCGGCAAGGACGGAATCGAGAAATTCTACGATCTGTCCCTCAGGGGCGTCGGGGGAAACTCCCAGGTGGAAGTGGACGCGTTCGGACGGGTCATTCGTGAATTGTCCCGCAAGGAGGGCCAGCCCGGGTCGGAAGTGGCCCTGACCATCGATGTGGAATTGCAGAAATTTGTCAGCCGGCGATTGGCCGGGCAAAGCGCCGCCGCCGTGGTCATCGACGTGCACGCGGGCGACGTCCTGTCCCTGGTCTCGACGCCCGGTTTCGACCCCAATGCCTTCAACAAGGGGTTGAGCGAAAACGAATGGCGGGCGCTGCTCTCCAATCCCAGGGCGCCGTTGACCAACAAGGTCATCAGCGGCCTGTTTTCCCCCGGCTCCACCTTCAAGATGGTCGTCGCCTTGGCGGCGCTGGAAAAGGGAGCCATCACGCCCGAGAGTTCTTTTTTCTGTTCCGGTTCCGTAAAGCTGGGCAATGCCGTATTCCACTGCTGGAAAAAAGGCGGACATGGCACCGTCCAGCTCGCCAAGGGCATCATCCAATCGTGCGATGTCTATTTCTACGAAATCGCCAAGCGCACGGGAATCGACCATATCGCCAAAATGGCGCGGCGCATGGGCCTTGGCCGGAAGCTCGGTCTGGACCTGCCCAGTGAACAAGCCGGGCTTATTCCGACCCGGGATTGGAAACGTAAAACTTATGGAATCCCTTGGCAGCAGGGCGAGACCCTGATCGCCGGTATAGGCCAGGGCTACATTCTGGCCACCCCCCTGCAGCTGGCGGTGATGACCGCCAGGGTGGTAAACGGCGGCATTGGCGTTAAGCCTCGACTGACTGCCGCGGAAGGTGAATCCGGTGACCCGGATACCCTTCCCGGAAACGACCTCGGCCTGTTACCGGAGCATCTCAGGCTTGTGCGGGAAGCCATGGTGTCGGTCGTCAATAGCCCCATGGGAACGGCCTACAAAGCGCGCATAAAGGAACCTGGATTCGAGATGGGCGGAAAGACGGGCACCGTCCAGGTCCGCCGCATCACCAAGGCCGAACGCGAACTGGGCATCATCAAAAACGAGGACCTGCCCTGGAAGCAAAGGGATCATGCGATTTTCGTCGGCTTCGCGCCGGCGAGCGCGCCGCGCTATGCCGCCGCCGTGGTCATTGAACATGGCGGCAGCGGCTCCAAGGTCGCGGCGCCCATCGCGCGGGACATCCTGCTCGAGACCCAACGCCGCGGCAGGGCGCCTTCGGGGCGGGAAGTCAAGGGGATAGGGCCCGCAAGGGATGCCTCCCCGGGAAACATGTCGGGTTGAGGTGAGGCGGCGATGAGCATCAACGGGTTGAACAGGCCGCAACTCACCTTGGGGCGCAAGCTATGGCAGATCCATTGGCTGTTCGTGCTGCTGCTGTTTGTCACCGCGAGTATCGGCTTCGCCATGCTGTATTCGGCAGCCAACGGCAGCTTTGATCCGTGGACCACCCGTCAGTTGATGAGATTCGCCGCCGGCGTCATTTTGATGCTGGCGGTGGCGGTGACCGATATTCGCCTGTGGCTGCGCTATGCCTACGGGTTCTACTTCGTCATTCTGGCCATGCTTGCGGCGGTGGAATACGGCGGCGCGATCGGCATGGGGGCGCAGCGCTGGATCGATCTCGGCTTCATCAACGTGCAACCGTCGGAACTGATGAAGATTGCGCTCGTGCTGGCCCTGGCCCGCTATTTCCACGGCTGCAGAATGGAAGATGTCGGGCGTCCGCTTTATCTGATCGTCCCTATCATGCTCATGGCCGCGCCCGTCACGCTGATCATACGGCAACCGGATCTGGGCACCGCCGTGATGCTGATCATCGCCAGCGCCACTTTGTTCTACCTGGCCGGGGTCAGGCTCTGGGTGTTCGTTGCCGTGGCCCTGACGGGCCTGCTGTCGGCGCCGGTGATCTGGCAATTCCTCAGGGACTACCAAAGACAAAGGGTGCTGACATTTCTCAACCCGGAAAACGATCCGCTGGGCGGCGGATATCATATAATCCAGTCGAAGATCGCGCTGGGTTCGGGCGGGCTTTTCGGCAAGGGCTTCATGCAGGGCACGCAAGGGAGCTTGAATTTCCTTCCAGAAAAGCAGACGGACTTTATTTTCACCATGCTGGCCGAGGAATTCGGGCTGGTCGGCGGTCTTACCCTGCTCGGATTGTACGTTTTGCTGCTGACCTACGGATTCGCCATATCCTTGCGCTGCCAAAATCAATTCGGCCGTCTTGTCGGCATGGGCGTGACCACCACGTTCTTTCTTTACTTTTTCATCAACATAGCCATGGTCATGGGCCTGATTCCGGTCGTCGGCGTGCCGCTCCCCCTGATATCCTACGGCGGCACGGCTATGATGACGCTCATGTTCGGGTTCGGGCTCCTGTTGGGCGTCTATGTCCACCGGGACGTGCGCATCTCGCGGCGGGGAGTCGGCGAAGGAGTCTGACGGCCGCCCGTTCCGGCTTGGCCGGCGCCCTCGACGGAAGCGCCGGAAACCGGGCCGGGGTTCGCCATCGGCAACGTTCCAACCGGATGCATGGATGCCGCTCATGCGGAAACCCTTTCCCGATCATCCCTTTTGGGATTTTTCCCTGGAAGTGTACGCCAAGGAAGGCGTGGCCGACGCCTGCCTGAGGCTGCAGGATGATCTCGGCATCGACGTCAACATGCTTTTGTTCTGCTGTTGGGCGGGCCACTCGGGGGGCGGGGAACTCGGCAAGCGGTTCATTGCCGATGCGGCCGGCGCGGTCGGTTCCTGGCATGATGAGATCGTCCGTCCCCTGCGCCGGGTGCGGAGACGCCTGAAGGAAGGCTTCAGGGGTATCGACGAGGAGAGATCGCGGAAACTGCGCCGGGAAATCCAGGCCATCGAGATCGATTCCGAGCACATCGAGCAATTGTTTCTGGGCGAGACGTTCGCTCCGGGGAAAGACGGGGATATGCCGGTGGAAATCCGTGCCGGCCACGCGGCGGCCAATCTGGCCGGCTACCTGGCTGTGTCGGGCGTGGCGGGGACGGCGGGCCACCTTAGGAGTATGCGGACGCTTCTCGCCGCCAGTTTTCCCGATCTGAAGGGGGAGGCCGTCGACGCGGTCATGGCTCCTGTTTGGACGGGCAAGAGCCGAAACCGATAAGACCCTTGGATTCCGCAATCACCGATTTGCCTGACGTTACGGCGCCCCCGCTATAGGAAATTCCTTAAAATCATCGCCAGGCCGATGCCTATCAGTGTCGCGAGGACAATTTTTCGGAACAATTCCTGGCTCGCTTTTCCGCGCAGGAATTGACCGGCGGCCAGGCCGGCAAACAGGGGAACGAGCCCGATTCCCGCGATCACCGCGTCCTGTCCCGTAAGTATCTCCAGCTTGGCCAGCATGAACGTCAAGGCCACGCCGCCGACAAGGTAATTCGTGGTGACCGCCCCCACGAACTGCTCCTTCGGCGAATTGAGGGCGATGATGTAGAGCAGAACCGGCAATCCATACAAAGACGTAGCACCGCCGATCACGCCGCCCGCGAGGCCGACCAGGGGCGACAACCAGCGTTCGGCCCCGGGGGTGATCTCCAACCGGGGTCCGCGGATATTTGTCAGGACGAAAATGAAAATAACGACGCCGTATATGGACGTAAGGATGGCCTGGTCCAGGGTCACGAGAAGCCTCGTGGAGAACCACAAGGTGACGACCAGCACGACCATCAGGGGCCAAAACCGGCGGACAGATTCCCAGGCGTGTCCGCTCTGCTTCATCAGATAGGCATTGGACAACAACACCGGGATCATTGTCAGCGCGATGGCCGTGGGCAAGGGCAGCGAAAACGACAGCAAGGGAACCGTAATCATATGCAGACCGAATCCGGTCATGCCCTTGATCACGCCGCCGAAGAAAAAGGCCAGGGCGACGACCAGCAGGACCGAAGGATCAATCTCGTAAAACAAGCTCAAGGGGTTCCCACAACAAGATCAGGCCGCCATGGCCCCTAGAGCGAATTCCATTCAGATGGAATCTCTCCTAAGTTCCGCCTCCGGCCGCTCACTGCCTGAGCGGGCTTATCGCATGTTTCCACTTGCGTGAAAAATGCTCTAGCGCGCTATCTGGTAAGTTGAAACCATTTGACCGGGATGATTTTGCGTCGTGGCTAAGCGCCCGTTCCGCCTTAGATGGTGGACCATCACAAGGGGCGGGCCTCGCCGCCAGCGGACGCTTGGGCGCGCCTGGCGTCGCCGGGGGTCATACCAAAGGTCACTGATAATGACCCCTAGAGACGCTCTACCAAGGTTTTCGGCCAGGAGCGTGCGTCGCCGCGATGCGGGGCATCGCAAGACGTGCGCGACGACGTCCGAAAGCCTTGGTAGAGCGCCCTTCGGGTCGCGTATGCGGCCCGTCGGAGGGCGTCGAAACGCCTTGACGAT
>JADFTO010000144.1 GCA_022560215.1 Pseudomonadota bacterium
TCGGTCAGGGTCAGGGCCGGCGCCACGGTGATGGAATCGCCCGTGTGCACGCCCATGGGGTCCACGTTCTCGATGGAACAGACGATGATGCAGTTGTCGGCCCGGTCGCGCACCACCTCCATCTCGAATTCCTTCCAGCCGAGCACCGATTCCTCCACCAGAACCTGGCCCACCGGGGAGGCGGCGAGCCCCATCTCCATCACGGCCTCGAACTCATCGCGGCTGTGCGCGGCGCCGCCGCCTATACCGCCGAGGGTATAGGACGGCCGGACGATGACGGGCAGGCCGATGGCGTCCAGGGCTTGCCAAGCCTCGTCCATGGAACCCACCAGCCGGCTTTCCGGGCATTCCAGGCCGATGCGCTCCATGGCGTCGCGGAACTGAAGGCGGTCCTCGGCCTTGGCGATGACGGCGGCAGTGGCGCCGATCATCTCGACGCCGTATTTTTCGAGTATGCCCGAGTCGTGCAGGTCCATGGCCGCGTTCAGGCCGGTCTGCCCGCCCATGGTGGGGAGCAGGGCGTCGGGGCGCTCGCGCTCGATGATGCGTTCCAGCATGGGCCGCGTGATGGGCTCGATGTAGGTGGCGTCGGCCATGCCCGGGTCGGTCATGATGGTGGCCGGGTTGGAATTGACCAGGATTACCCGGTAGCCCTCTGATTTAAGCGCCTTGCAGGCCTGAACGCCGGAGTAGTCGAACTCGCAGGCCTGGCCGATGACGATGGGCCCGGCGCCGATGATCAGGATGGACGAGATGTCGGTGCGCCGCGGCATAAGTTTAAACACTCACCACATGGGGTAATCGCGGGTGGTCACTCTCCGGCCTATGATTCGGGGTCTCCAACGGTAGCCCCACTAGTCTCATAAAGTATTGAAAAGATTGGAGCGGGCGAAGGGATTCGAACCCTCGACTTCAACCTTGGCAAGGTTGCGCTCTACCCCTGAGCTACGCCCGCTGAGCCGATAAGGTGGCCAGATCATAAGCCAAGACCGGCGCTTTGCAAGAGTCCCGTCGGACGCCCCGCCGGCAGGCGGCCCTTGCGGGCGACGCCGTTTGGGGCCATCTTTGGGACACCCCCCTAGAGTGAACTCCTTTTAAATGGAGTTCACTCTAGTGTCTGCCTCTGGCCGCTCAAACGCCTGAGCCGGCTCATCGCATGTTTCCACTTATGTGGAAAATGCTCTTGGAAAACATTATAGACAGGTCCATGGAAATCATTCTCGACGGCGCGGGAGGTGGATCCGAAGCGGCCCCCGACCCGGTCAAGGACAGCGACACGGCCGGCTTCGCCGCCGACGTCATCGAGGCCTCGGCCAAGGTCCCCGTGATCGTCGACTTCTGGGCGCCCTGGTGCGAGCCCTGCAAGCAGCTGGGCCCGATGATCGAGAAACTGGTGCGCCGCACGGGCGGCCTGGTGCGCCTGGTCAAGATCAACGTGGACGAGAACCAGGACCTGGCGGCCCAGTTGCGCGTCCAGTCCATTCCCGCCGTGTTCGCGTTTTCCAACGGCCGTCCTGTCGACGCCTTCACCGGCGCCCTGCCGGAAAGCCAGATCCGCGCCTTCATCGAGCGCCTGACCGGCGACTCCAAGGCGCCCCTGGAGCTGGCCCTGGAGCAGGCCGCCCAAGCCCTGGACGGGGGCGACGCGGCCGGGGCGGCAGCCCTTTACGGCGACATCCTGGCCCAGGAGCCCGACAACCCGGCGGCCGTCGGCGGGCTCATCCGGGCGGCCGTCGCCGGCGGCGACCTGGCCCGCGCCAGGGAAATCGCAGGCGGCGTCGCGCCCAAACTGTTGGCGCATGCGGACGTGGAGGCGGCGCTGACCGCCCTGGAGCTGGCCGATCAGGACACGGGCGACATAGGCCCGCTGATGGAAAAGCTGGCCCTCGACGGGGACGACCACCAGGCCCGCTTCGACCTGGCCATGGCCCAGTACGGCGCCGGCGCCGCCGAGGCCGCCGTGGAGTCCCTCCTGGAACTGGCGAGGCGCGACCGCAACTGGAACGAAGAGGCGGCCCGCACCCAACTGGTGAAGATCTTCGACGCCCTCGGCTCGGCGCACTCCGTCACCGTCGCCGGCCGGCGCGGGCTGTCGTCGATCCTGTTTTCATGAGGCGTCGGTCATGAGCGGTGCCGTCCACAGCCTGGATACCGAAACCCTGCCCGAGACCCTGCCGCTCTTTCCCCTGACCGGGGTGCTGCTGCTCCCCCACGGCAACCTGCCGCTCAACATCTTCGAGCCGCGCTACCTGAACATGACCATCGAGGCGCTGGGCCGGGGCCGGATGATCGGCATGGTGCAGCCCCGGCATGCGCAGCCGGACCCGGTGGCCGATACGGCCGAGCTTTATGAGACGGGGTGCGCCGGGCGCATCATTTCCTTCGCCGAGACCGAGGACGGCCGCTACCTGATCACCCTGCTCGGCGTCAGCCGGTTCCGCATCCTGGCCGAGCTGGAACCGGCGGGGGGCTACCGGTGGGCACGCGCCGGCTATGAGTCCTTCGCCGGCGATCTCGGCGTCGACGCGGGCGCCACCGACAGGCCGCGCCTGCTTGAGGCGGTCAAGGCATTCTTCCGCGTCAAGGGACTGGATGCCGACGGCCAAGCCCTGGATGACGCCCTCGACGAGGCCCTGGTCACGTCGCTTTCCATGCTCTGCCCCTTCGAGCCCAGGGAAAAGCAGGCCCTGCTCGAATGCGCCGGCCTGACCGAGCGCGGCAAGCTGCTGACCGAGCTCATGGAAATGGCCCTGCAAGAGGCCGCATTCCATTGACAGCCCCCATAGACGAGCTCCCGAGGAGACACCCATGAGCGAACGAAAAGTCGACCCCAAGCTTCTCGAAATCCTGGTCTGTCCCCTGACCAAGGGGCCGCTGCGCTACGACGCCACGGCCCAGGAGCTGATCAGCGACCGGGGGCGGCTGGCTTATCCCATCCGCGACGGCATTCCCATCATGCTCGTCGACGAAGCCCGCCCCCTGGACGACGGCGAGGCGGCCGGCGAACAATGAGCGGCGATTACGCCTCCAGCCACCGGCCCCAGGAAATCCGCCTCAAGCGCGAGGAAAAGGTGCTCGAAGTGGACTTCGACGACGGCAGGACCTTCCGCCTGCCGGCCGAGCTTCTGAGGGTGGAAAGCCCGTCGGCGGAGGTCCAGGGCCACGGCCCCGGGCAGAAGACCATCGTCGCCGGGCGCCGCCACGTGGGCATCATGGAAATCGAGACCGTCGGCCACTACGCCATCCGCATCAAGTTCGACGACCTCCACGACACCGGCATCTATTCCTGGGACACCCTCTACGACATGGGCGAACGCCAGGACGAGCTCTGGCGGGATTACTTGGACGCCCTCGAGGCCCAGGGCCTGAGCCGGGACCCGTGAGCCGGGCGCCAGCGATGCCCTGACCCGGGCCCGGGTCTTAAAAATAAGTATGGTGTTCCCTTAAATTACCCGTCCCCTTAATTATTGACCGAAGTGACCGAAGTGATAGAAGGCCGCCGTGAATATCAGTGAAATACTCAACTGCCTAGAGCTGCAAGCGTTCCGACCAGTTATCGACGGCTTCACCAAGGAACCGACAAGCGGGGAAGATGGGCTGGACGATTTCGACAATGACGACTGGCGCGTGCGTACTCTCGCTGTACGCGATTTAATACGCTTGGGCGACAAAAGTTGTGAAGACATCGTTCGCATGCTGTCGCATGACTCCCCCAATGTCCGTACGCTTGGCGCAACAGCCCTTGGCATACTCGAGGCCGAGCAAGCGCTAGATGCGCTGTACAGGCTTCTGGAAGAGGGGGCAACAAGCCTTGACCGGTGCCAGGCCGCAATATCCATTGGCCAAATCGGCCATAGTGACTCGATTCCCATTCTAAAAAAACGGACCTCGGAAGAGGATCAGCGAGATGCCTTATCTCAACTCAGCATCGCCTTGGACCAAATACAAAAGCATGACGGTGATCAACGATCACTGAAGGCCGCGTATTTTGACCTCGATGAGATGACGTTTCGGAGCGCAGGACAAAACGATTCAGTGTCCACCTTTACGTTACCTGACGTCGATGGCGGCACTTGGTCCACTGAACAATTCAGTGGCAAGAAAATCGTGCTGTTGTGGGTTTTCGCGGATTGGTGTCCGGTTTGCCATCATGAATTTCACGATCTGATTACGTTTAAAGACGAGTTTGCTGATCTCGGCGTAGAGCTAGCAACGGTCGAATGTCATGACGTCTACAGATCCCAGGTTATGGCTGGCTTACGGCCAAAGCCGCATTATTGGTTTTCCGACCGGTTTGCCGACTTGTCCTATGGTAAACGTTGGTGGCCGCATCTCATGGACTTTGGAGGTGCCGTAGGGGCACGGTTCGGTGTAGATCCGTTGACTTTTGCCGTCCATTCCGAGTGGGTAAATCGTCCGTCGACAATTGTGATCGATGAGAATGGGCGGGTCGAGTTTGCCTATCATGGCACGTATTGGGGTGATCGTCCGTCCGTGACAGAACTGATTGAAATGCTTTCCTCGAACACATTTGACTATGAGCATGCCAACCGAAAGCGACGCTAATGTGGTGGACTGCTCCCGAGAGGTGTGGTGTCCCCCTAATTAACCCCTTACTTAAATTACCCTCTGAAAATTTGAAAAAAGTACACCGAGCATGGCGCGGGACTTTTTTTCACGAACACCTAAAGCGGCTCGCCGCGCATGAGCCGGGGGAGGTCGCCGGCCAGCCCCATGGCGTTGGCCATGAAGACCTTTTTCAAGGGAAGCAATCGGTTGACCGCCGCCAGGCCCAGGTCGCGGACCAGGCGCAGGGGCCGGAAGCGGGTGGAGAACAGCCGGTTGAGACCGTCCGTGGCGGCCAGCATGAGGGTGTTGTCGAAGCGGCGCCAGCGCTGGTAATCCTCCAGCGCCGCGCCGTCGCCGGGATCCAAGCCTAGGCGCCGGGCGTCGGCCAGGACTTCCGAGAGGGCGGCCACGTCGCGCAGCCCCATGTTCAATCCTTGTCCGGCGATGGGGTGCATGCCGTGGGCGGCGTCGCCGACCAGGGCCAGGCGGCGGCCGATGGTGGTCCTGGCGAAGGAGAGCGACAGGGGATGGGACCAGCGGGGCCCGACGACCTCGAGGCCACCCAGGAAATCGCCGAAACGGCCCGCCAGCTCCCCCAGGAAACCTTCGTCGTCGAGCGCCATGATGGCCCGGGCCAGGTCCGCATCCTCGGTCCAGACGATGGAGGACCGGTTGCCCGCAAGCGGCAGGATGGCGAAGGGGCCGGCGGGCAGGAAGCGCTCGTGGGCGACGGCGTTGTGGGGCCTCTCGTGGGCCACGGTGCAGACGATCCCGGTCTGCGGGTAGGACCACCGGGTGACGGCGATGCCGGCCGCCTCCCGGGTTTGCGAGTTTCGACCGTCGGCGCCCACCACCAGGGAGGCGCCGAGGCGCCGCCCGTCGGCGAGACGGACCCGGACTCCCCCCGCTTCCCTCTCTACCGACGCGATGCCGGCCGGGGCCAGGACGCGCACCCGGTGCAGGCCGCCCAGGCGGCGGGCCAGGGCGTCGCGGATCATCCGGTTCTCCACCATGTAGCCGAAGGGCCCGTCGCCGGACTCCCGGTGGTCGTAATGGAGGAACAAGGGCGAGGACCCTTCGCTGACCCGGATATGGCGGATGGGGGCGGCGTCGCCTTCCATGCCGGCCCACAGGCCCAAGCCGTCGAAAAGCCGCCGCGAAGCGAGCGCGATGGCCGAGGCGCGGCCGTCGAATCCGGCGTCCAGGGCGGCGGCCGGGTGCTGGCGGTCGAGCACGATCACGTCCATGGGTATTTCGGCCAGGGCCACGGCCAGGGTGGCCCCCACCATGCCGCCGCCGACGATGAGCACGTCGGCCTTCAGGGCGCCCCCGGGAGCAGAGCCGTTCATGGGCTCTATCTCACTCTTTTTCGGGGCCTTGTCCAGCCTATGGGAACGAAAGCGATTGCCTAAATAATAGGCAACCTATCAATCATGCCTAAATATTGTGCATACAGGGGACAGGGCCGGGGCGCTCCCCGGCCCGGGGAGTGTGTCATAGGCCCTTCATTTCATTGGATTGTCGGCGAACGGGGCCGCCCTGGCACGGTTCTTGAGACTGTCTGGGGTGTGGCCTGGGCATTCGCGCCCGGCATGATTTGAGGGACCCTTTCCTGCCGGCGGGGCCGGCGGGGCGGCGACTCAAACGATTTTAGGAGGATCGAACAACATGAAGCTGATCATGGCTGTCGTTAAGCCCTTCAAGCTGGAAGACGTCCGCGAGGCGCTGACGGCGCTCGGCATCGAGGGCATGACCATCAGCGAAGTCAAGGGCTTCGGCCGGCAGAAGGGGCAGACGGAAATCTACCGCGGCGCCGAATACGAGGTGTCTTTCCTGCCCAAGATAAAGTTGGAGGTCGTCGTCACCGAGGACCTGGTGGAAAAGGTCGTGGAGGCCATTCAGAAAGCGGCCCGAACGGACAAGATCGGGGACGGCAAGATCTTCGTCTCCGGAATCGACAAGGCGGTCCGCATCCGGACCGGCGAAATCGACGAAAACGCCATTTAGGAGGGTGTTCCGATGAGATTGATCGAAAAGATATCCGGTTCCCTTGGCATCGCGGCCCTGGCGCTGCTGGCGGGACCGGGACAGGCCCTCGCCCAGGAGGCCAAGCTGGACTCGGGCGACACGGCCTGGATGCTCACCTCGACGGCGCTGGTCCTGTTGATGACCATCCCCGGCCTGGCGCTCTTCTACGGCGGCATGGTGCGGCGCAAGAACGTGCTGGCCACGGTGATGCAGAGCTTCGCCGTCACCTGCCTGATGACCGTTCTGTGGATGGTCATCGGCTATTCCCTGGCCTTCACCGACGGCGGCGGGCTGAACGCCTATGTCGGCGGCCTGGAGAAGGTCCTGCTGGCCGGCATGGGCACGGATTCGCTCATCGGCACCATTCCCGAATCCGTGTTCATGACCTTCCAGATGACGTTTGCCATCATCACCCCGGCGCTGGTCTGCGGCGCCTTCGCCGACCGCATGAAGTTCTCCGCCATGCTGGTCTTCCTCGGCCTGTGGATGGTGGTAGTCTACGCCCCCATCGCCCATTGGGTCTGGGGCGGCGGGT
>JADFTO010000325.1 GCA_022560215.1 Pseudomonadota bacterium
TCTTGGATTAGCTGTTTAATGCTCATGAAACAAACAATTTTTCGGCTCCTGCTCGCCGTCGTCGTCCTCTCGCCCCTGCCGTTCGCGAGCAACCGGCCCTGGTCTTGGAGCCTGCTCGCCGTGCTCGTCGGCTTGCTGTTGGCGACGTGGAGCGTGGCTTCGCTTTTTGACGGGACTTCGAGGGGCGTTGGCCTCCGCCGGATCTGGCCGGTCCTGGGGTTGTTTTGCCTGGCCGCCGGCTGGTCGGTGTTGCCAACGGTGCCCTTCACCCCATGGGAATGGCAGCACCCGCTTTGGAACGATCTTGACGTCGTTCTCGAACGGGGGATGGCGCCGAAAGTCACCCTGGATGCCTATGAAACCCGAACCGCCTTGATGCGCCTCCTCTCTTACGCCGGCGTCTTCTGGCTGTCGCTCCAGTACTGCCGTTCGGCCGACCGGGCGCGACAGGTGTTCCATGCCCTGAGCGTGGCGGGGTTGGCTTACGCCGCCTATGGGCTGATCGTCCACTTCGCCGGGCTGGAGACCATCCTGTGGTTCGACAAGTGGGCCTACCGCGGCCACCTCACCAGCACCTTCGTCAACCGCAACAGCTACGCCACCTATGCCGGCCTCGGCCTGTTGTGCAGCGTCGGGTTGATTGTCCAAATCGTCACGGGCAATATCCGTGGCGGTTTCAGCGCCCGCCAGGCGGCCCGGGCGATTCTCGAGACCCTTGCGGGACGGGGTTGGCTGTTGATTGCGGCCGCGTTCACGATCGCCACGGCGCTGCTTCTGACCCATTCCCGGGGAGGATTCCTCGGCTCGGCGCTCGGCCTCGTCGCGCTGCTGTTCGCGGCGGGCCTGTCCCGTCCCCTCAGGTCCCGGGCCATGTGGGGTGCCGGCGCGGTCGTCGCCTTGGTCGGCATCGCCATATTCTCCTTGAGCGGAGAGGTGACCGATGTGCGGCTCGCACGAACGTCGCTCGATACGGAAATTAGGGACGAGTTCAACGTCATCACCATGCGCGGCATCGAGAGCACGCCAGGTTTTGGCACCGGGTACGGCACGTTCGAATCCGCTTTTCGCATGTATCGGGACTCCTCCCTTCCCTTTTCGTTCAGCCGGACCGTGGCCAAGGCGCACAATACCTATCTCGAGAACGCCCTGGAACTCGGCATACCGGCCGCCGCCGCCCTGATAGGCGCGATCGCCGGCCTTGGCTTCATTTGTTTGCTCGGCATCCGCCGCCGCCGCAGGAACGTCATGTTCCCGATTATCGGCCTGGCGGCGACGGTGCTCGTCGGCGCTCACTCCCTGGTCGACTTCAGCCTGCAGATACCCGCCGTCGCCGTCACCTACGCCATGATCATGGGCGCGGCTTGCGCCCAGTCATGGCCCAGTTCGGGGTGGCGACGCGGTGGCTAAGGGAGAGGGCATGGGGGACTGAGCCCCCGGAAGCCGTCAGGGCGAGGCCACAAGCCTGTCGAACTCGGCCACCGCCCCTGGAACATCGGCCAACGCACGACGAGCGATCTTTTCTGCCTTCCGGCGGCGCGCCAAACGGACCAGTTTCTGCGGCGAGGCCTTCCACGCCAGGCGGACCTGCCCCTTGACCAGGTCCCGTCCCTCGCCGTCGAAATACCGCCACATCATCAGGGACAGCCGCAGGCGCGAAAACATCAGACGGGGCAGGTGGCTTCCCGTCAGTATCGACATCTTCAGGGCCTCGGCAGCGGCTTGCGAGCGTCCGTGGCGGAGCAGCCGGACATACCCCAACCTCGCCCAGGCGAACGGATTGGCCGGCGCCAACGCCAAGCCGTGGCGCAAGGATGAAAAGGCGTCATCAAGCAGCCCCCGCCCCTCGACGCCGCGGAATCCGGCCTTCCTGGCAAGGCGCAGTCGAGCCAGACCGAGATCGGTCCACAGGCGCCCGGAATCGATCCATGCCAGCGCCGCCTGGCGGCTGTCCATCAGAACCTTGAGCTCCGGCTCGGAAACTTCCCCGCCGCCTTGAACCGCGTTCAGAATGGGATCGCCCGGCAACATGACCAACGCCGCGATGGTACGGGGTACGGCCAGGGCCAGGAGG
>JADFTO010000326.1 GCA_022560215.1 Pseudomonadota bacterium
CGGTGTTCACCGAGACGCACCGTTCGGTGGCGAAGCGGTGCAGATACCGGGGGCCGCCGGCCTTGGGTCCGGTGCCCGAAAGGCCCTCGCCGATGAACGTCATGGCCCCTATTTAAGCTCCTTCCGCGAGGGGGAGTCAGCCCCGCGCCGCCAGCAGCAGGTCGCAGATCTCGCGCACGGCGCCGTCGCCGCCCGCCCTTTCGGTGACGTAAAGGGCGGCGTCCTTGGCTTCGGGTGCCCCGTTGGCGACGCTCAAGGGGCAGCCGACGGCCTCCAGCACGGGCACGTCGTTGAGGTCGTCGCCCATGTGGGCCACGTCTCCGAGATCGATGCCGAGGCCCTGGCAGAGGCCGGTCAGCGCCGCCAGCTTGTCGTCCGCGCCCAGGATCACGTGCCGGATGCCGAGATCCTTGCCCCGGTGGCGGATGGCTTGGGTCTTCGACGCGGTAATCAGTGCCATCTCCACGCCGGCCGCCAGGACCCGCTTCATGCCGACCCCGTCGCTGACGTGGAACTTGCGAATCTGGCCGCCGTCCTCGGCGTAGTAAAGGGCGCCGTCGGTAAGTACCCCGTCCACGTCCAGGGACAGCATCCTCACCCGCCCCAGCAGATCGCCGATCTCGCGTTTCGCTCCCATGGCCCCCTTTCCCATTCGCGGACAGTTATATACGGGGACCCGCGCCCATGACATTCAAAACACCCGGTCCTTGCCCGCGGGCGCGATCCGTGCCAGCTTTTCAAGGCAACAGGTGGTAACTCCCGGCTGAAAGGAATTCCATGGCCAAGAAAACAAATTTCCAGTGGGACGACCCGTTCGATTTGGACGGCCAGCTCAGCGAGGACGAGCGCCTGGTCCGCGACACCGTCCGGGACTACGCCCAATCCAAGCTCATGCCCCGCATCCTGGACGCCTTCAGGAACGAGACCTTCGACCGGGACATTTTCACCGAGATGGGGGAGATCGGGCTCCTCGGCCCCACCATCCCGCCCGAATACGGCGGCGGCGGCGTCAATCACGTCTGCAGCGGCCTGGCGGCGCGGGAGATCGAGCGCGTGGATTCAAGCTACCGCTCGGTCATGAGCGTGCAGTCGTCCCTGGTCATGCATCCCATCCACGCCTACGGGACCGAGGAACAGAAGAAGAAATACCTGCCCCGGCTGGCCACCGGCGAATGGGTGGGCTGTTTCGGCCTCACCGAACCCGACCACGGGTCCGATCCCGGCTCCATGAAGTGCCGGGCCGAGAAATCCGGCGCCGGATACGTGCTCGACGGCGCCAAGACCTGGATCACCAACTCCCCCATCGCCGACGTCTTCATCGTCTGGGCCAAGCTGGACGGCGACATCCGCGGCTTCATCCTGGAGAGAGGCATGGACGGCCTGAGCACGCCCCGCATCGAGGGCAAGTTTTCGCTCCGCGCCTCGGAAACGGGGGAGGTTGTCATGGAAGGGGTGCCGGTACCGGAGGAAAACCTGCTGCCCGGCGCCCACGGCCTCGGCGGCCCCTTCGGCTGCCTGAACAAGGCCCGCCACGGGATCTCGTGGGGGGCGCTGGGCGCCGCCGAGTTCTGCTGGCACGCCGCCAGGCGCTACACAATGGAGCGCCAGCAGTTCGGCCGCCCGCTTGCCGCCAACCAGCTCATCCAGAAGAAGCTCGCCGACATGCAGACGGAGATTTCCATCGCCCTGCAGGCGTGCCTGCGCGTCGGCCGGCTGCTGGACGAAGGCCGCTGCCCGCCCGAGGTCATCTCGCTGATCAAGCGCAACTCCTGCGGCAAGGCCCTGGACGTGGCGCGGATGTCGCGGGACATGCACGGGGCCAACGGCATCGTCGACGAATACCACGTCATCCGCCACATGCTGAACCTGGAGACCGTGAACACCTACGAGGGCACCCACGACATTCACGCCCTCATCCTGGGCCGCGCCCAGACCGGCATCCAGGCCTTCACGGGGTAGGAAACGGGGGCCTCTAGAGCACTTCCGGTTTAGACGGAATATCCTGCATTGACGAGGAAGTTTCTGCATTCGGTTGGAGAGAATTCATCGA
>JADFTO010000145.1 GCA_022560215.1 Pseudomonadota bacterium
CCGTTGTCCGTGAAGACGTCCATGCGATCGACCAGGGCACAGATACGGTCCGTTTCGTCGCATATCAGGCGGGTCAGGAGCCGGTCTTCGGGCATGGCGTTTTGTTCGAGAAGCTGGGCGGCGCCGCGGATTCCCGACAAGGGATTCTTGACCTCGTGGGCCAGCATTTCGGCCAAGGCGGTAACAGACCGGGCGGCGCCGCGGTGGGTGAGCTGGCGGTCGATCTTGTCGGCGATGGAATGCTCCTGCAGGGCGATCATCACCAGGTCCTCGGACTCAGGCAGTGGCGCCGCCTGAATGTTCACGTCATGGGTGCCGATGTAGGGCGTATGGAGGGTTACCCCGTATTCGGCGATCGAGCTTCCCTGGCCACGGACCTGGCCGATCAGGGAAAACAGGGGACTGTCGGCGGGCAGCAGGGAGTCCAGGGCCTGCCCGGTGAGATAGGCGGCGCTGTTCTTGAAGAAATGTTCGGCGGCGCCGTTGACGTAGACGATGGCGCCACACGAATCGACGACCAGGACGGCCGTGGCCAGCGCGTTCAGCACGGCCTCGGAATCCACCTGCAGCCGCCGCCGGGGTTTCTTCAGGGCGATGGCGATCCGGCTCATCACGCCGCCTCGGCCTCGATGAGGGGACCGTAAAACTCCCGCACCAACGCCCGCACCCGTTCCGGATCTGCGCACTGGTTGACCCGGGCGCGGAATTCCGCGGAACCGTGCAAACCCTTCGAGTACCATCCCAGGTGCTTGCGCGCCACGCGCACGCCCGTGATCGTGCCGTAATGGACGAGCATGGCGTCGTAGTGCTCGATCACCGTCGCCAGTTGACAGCTAAGCGGCGGGTCGGGACGGCGCCGGCCGGTCTTCAGGAAATGGTCAACCTGATCGGGGAACCAGGGCCGGCCGAAGGCCCCGCGCCCGATCATCACCCCGTCGGCGCCGGATTGGGCCAGCAATTCCGCCGCGTCGTCCAGGGTCTTGACGTCGCCGTTGCCGATGACCGGGATGGAGACGGCCTCTTTCACCTTGCGGATGAATTTCCAGTCGGATCGGTCCTTGTAGAACTGGCAACGGGTGCGGCCATGGACGGTAACCGCCCGGATGCCGCTTTCCTCGGCGATGCGGGCAAGGGTGGGCGCGTTGCGGCTGGCGTCGTCCCAGCCCGTGCGCATCTTGAGGGTGACGGGGATGACCACCGCCTTGACCACCGCCTCCAGTATCCGCCGGGCAAGGGATTCCTCGCGCATGAGGGCCGAGCCGGCGTCCCCGTTGACCACTTTTTTCACCGGACAGCCCATGTTGATGTCGATGAGGGCGGCGCCCCTGTCCTGGTTGAGCCTGGCGGCCTCCGCCATGACGTCGGGCTCGCAGCCGGCCAGCTGCACGGCCATGGGCTGTTCCTCCGCCGAAACGGACGACATGCGCAGCGTCTTGCGGGCGGCGTGGATCATGGCCCTGCTGGCGATCATCTCCGAGACCACGAGTCCCACGCCGCGGCCCTTGACCAGGCGCCGGAAAGGCATGTCGGTGACCCCGGACATGGGCGCCAGGATGACGGGCGAATCGAGGCGGACGGTGCCGAAATGAAGGGACATGGTCTTCGGAGCTTTCGTCTGAGTGCCTATTTAATAGGCAAAAATCGATTTCATGCAAAAAAATGCCTTTGCAGTGTGCAAAGTGACCGATCAGGCCTAGGAAATCAACACATCGGTGACGAATTTGACGCCGGGATAGCCCAGCGTCAGGAGCAGGTAGGCGAGAAGCACGACCCGGGCCGCCATGCGCCCCCGGACCCCGCTCCGGTAATGCACCGCGAGCAGCGCCCCGATCACGGCGAAGGCGGTGATGGTCAACACCGTCTTGTGGTTGAAGGCGAGCAGGGAGCCGGTCTCCCCGTACTGGGTGGCCATGCCCGTGGCGAGGCCCAGCGCCAGCACGATCTCGCCCAGCACCAGAAGGCGGACGAGAAGGGATTCAGCATCGGCGACCGATGGCAGATGGCGGGTCAGGGCCGTGGGGCGCTTGGCTTTCAGGGCGCGGTCCTGAAGGAAGGCGGCCAGCGCCGCCACCGCGGCTATGGTCACCAGGGCGTACGTGGTCACCGACACCAGGATATGAACCTGGATCCATCCCGAGGGCGCCGCGTCGCCGATGGGTTTTCCAGGCGCATGCTGCCAGACGATGGCGAGCAGGCCGATGCAGATCATGTAGGGCGCCAGCAGCGGCGTCAGCCGCCAGGCCTCGGGGTTGATCACGGCGATGGCGGCGAAAAGGGCCATGGACGCCGCCACGGTCACCCAAAGGGTGGTCGAAAGCCCGGTCAGCCAGGCGCCGGACATCTGCGACACCACCCAGGCCAGCGGTCCCGCCACGGCCACCGCCAGAAGCAGCCAGTAAAGGGCGTCCCGGCCTGCGTCCCGGTGCCACGCCAAAAGCGCCGTCGGCACCATGGCGGCCACGGCGGAAAGGCCGAACAGCAGGTTTTCGCTCATCCCATGCCCCTCCAGAGAAAAGCACAATCGCGCCGGCGGGGCCGCTTGGCAAGACCCCTTGGCAAGCGCGGCGGGGCAAACTAGCCTATCGGCCAGCAAAGCCAAGGGAGGCAGAACATGGGCGCCTGTGTCGCCCTGGTGGTCGCGGCCGGACGGGGGCGGCGCTTCGGCGGGGAAAGACCTAAGCAATACCTGGCCCTCGGCGGCCGCCCGATCATCCGCCGCGCCGTGGAATGCTTTCTCACCCATCCCCGGGTGGACGATGTGCTTGCGGTCATTCATCCGGACGACAGGGCGCTTTTCGCCCGCGCCACCGAGGGCCTGGACCTCCTGGCTCCGGTGGCGGGCGGGGACAGCCGCCAGGACTCCGTGCGCCTCGGCCTGGAAAGCCTGGCCGGCCGCCCGCCCGAGCGGGTCCTCATCCACGACGCAGCCCGGCCCTTCGCCGAGGCGGCCATGATCTCACGGGTCCTGGACGCCTTGGAGACGGCGCCGGGCGCCATCCCCGCGCTGCCCGTCGGCGATACCTTGAAGCGCGGTCAGGACGGCCTGGTCACGGGCACCGTGGAGCGCCAAGGCCTGTGGCGGGCCCAGACCCCGCAAGGCTTCCGCTACGCCGACATCGCCCGGGCCCACGGCGGGCTCGCCGGCACCGCCCTCACCGACGACGCCGCCGTCGCCGAGAAGGCCGGCCTGCCCGTGCGTCTCGTCCCCGGATCTGAGGACAACCTGAAGATCACCACGGATGACGACCTGGCCCGCGCCCGGCGCCTGATCGGCGGCGAGACGCGCACCGGATTCGGTTTCGATGCCCACCGCTTCGGCCCCGGCGACCACGTCATGCTGTGCGGGGTCTCCATCCCCCACTCCGCCGGGCTGGCGGGCCATTCCGACGCCGACGCGGGCCTCCATGCCCTGACCGACGCGCTCTTGGGCGCCATCGGCGCCGGCGACTTAGGCCTGCACTTCCCGTCCACGGGGGCGGAATGGAAGGACGCTCAGTCCGATATCTTGCTCCGCAAGGCGGCGGACCTGATCGCCGGGCGGGGCGGCGCCGTCGCCAACATCGACGTCACCATCGTCTGCGAGGCGCCCAGGATCGGTCCCCACCGGGACGCCATGAGGAGGCGCATCGCCGATATCCTGGGCCTGGACGCGGGCCGCGTCAGCGTCAAGGCGACGACCACCGACGGCCTCGGCTTCACGGGCCGGGGCGAGGGCATCGCGGCGCAGGCGGTGGCCACGGTCCACCTGCCGCCAGAAACCTGAAAAACTCTTTACGTGTTAAGGCCTTATTTCGTTTCCTTGACGATCCAGTCGAGGAAATCACCGTTGCCGCCGGTGATGGCGTAGGAGACCACGCAGGGGCAATCGTAGCTGTGCAGCTCTTTGATCCGGGTCGTGGCCTCGTCCACCAGGTCCCGGCGGGTCTTGAGGATGAGGACGGCCTCCTTCTCCTCCTCGATGGCGCCCTGCCAGCGGAAGACCGAGGTCACGTTGTCCAACACGTTGGCGCAGGCGGCGAGACGGGCCTCGACCAAGGCGCGGCCGATGGCCAGGGCCTCCTTCCGGGAGCCCGTGGTGACGTATATCATGCTCATGGGCTTGCCTTCCCTTTGCGGGGGGAATTACCGTAACATGGGCGCCTGCCCGAGGGAGAGCAAAAGTGTCCGTGGCCAAGCTGAGGGATCTGTCCAGGGGGTTGCGAAAAGCCCTCAAGCCTGTGCCTAAGCCGACGGCGCCGCAACTGCGCTGGCTCAGGCGCGGCCTCGATCAGGCGGGCGGCAAGCTGCCGCTGTTCGACGAGCTGGGACAGCGGGTCAGCGAGCGCACGGTCAGGAGTTGCGTCGAAAGGGGCTGGGCCGCGCCCTGGTTCGCCAACCCCATCAAGCCCGATTGGCAAGTCTGCAAGCTGACCTCGACCGGGCGCGCCCTCTTGGAGCGGGAGTCCTGAGCGGAAGGCATTCCCTGCAATCCCCGCGATTTCAGTCCCCACCTTGGGGGCGCGAATTGTCAACGGCCCGACCGTTCCGCCTTCGTATCGTCAGGCGCGAAAATGAGAGACCTCTTAACTGCCATCGCAGTTGTCCTCCGTCCCGTCCTGCTGGCCGCCGTCCTGCTGGCCGCAGCCCCGCGGGCGGACGCCGGGGAGGACTTCGAGGAAATGCGCCGGGCCATGGTGGCGGACATCCGGGTCATCGCCCGGAACGTCGGTCCCGTGGCCGGGAAGTCCGCCATCGGGCCCCATGTCCTGAACGTGATGGAGCGCGTTCCCCGCCACCTGTTCGTGCCCAAGGCCCTTCGTTCCCACGCCTACGAGGACCGGCCCCTGCCCATCGGATACGGCCAGACCATTTCCCAGCCCTATATCGTCGCCCTGATGACGGACCTGCTGGGCTTGCAGGGGGGCGACTCCGTCCTCGAGGTGGGGACGGGCTCGGGCTATCAGGCGGCGGTGCTGGCCCATCTGGTGCGCCGCGTCCACACCATCGAGATCGTGCCCGAGCTGGCAGAGATTTCGGCCAGGCTGTTCGAGCGTCTCGGCTACATGTCGGTCTCCCGGCGCCAGGGGGACGGCTATTACGGCTGGCCGGAAAAAGCCCCCTTCGACGCCATCGTGGTGACCGCCGCGGCCAGCCACGTGCCGCCCCCCCTGATCGCCCAATTGAAGCCCGGCGGGCGCATGATCATTCCCCTCGGCAATCCCTTCTTCACCCAGGTGCTGATGATCGTGGAGAAAGGCCGGGACGGCACCATCGGCACCCGCCAGGTGCTGCCCGTGCGCTTCGTTCCCTTGACGGGCGAACACTGAGATGACGCGCTTGGCCGCCGTTTCCCTGCTTTCGGCGGCCGCCATCGGGCTTGAGATACTGCTCATGCGGATGTTTTCCATCGAGCAGTGGCATCATTTCGCCTACCTGATCATTTCCATAGCCCTGCTCGGCTACGGCGCCAGCGGCACTTTCCTCTGCTTCGCCAGGAAGCGGCTGCTGGCCCGCTTTCCCGCCGCTTTCGCCGCCCTGGCCGGGCTCTTCGGGATTACCGCGCCGGCCAGCTTCGCCCTCGCCGCCCGGGTCCCCCTCAACACCCTGGAAATCGTCTGGGACGGCACCCAGCAGCTTTACCTGCTGGCGGTCTACGGGCTGCTGGCCACGCCCTTTTTCTTCGCCGCCAGCGCCATCGGCCTGACCCTGGCCCGGGGCCAGGTCTTCCGGGTCTACATGTGCGACCTTGTGGGCGCCGGCCTCGGCGCCTTCGCCATCATCGCCGCCCTCTTCGTCCTGACGCCGGCGCACGCCCTGCTGGCCATCGGCGCGCTCGGTTTCCTGGCGGCGGCGCTCGGCTCATGGGACCGATCCCTCCGCCGCCCCGTTACCGCCGTCCTGGTGCTCGCGGCCCTGGTGCTGCCCGCCGTCTGGCCCCTCGGCTGGGCCGTCCCCCATCCCTCCCCCTACAAGGAATTGAGCCTGGCGCTGAGGATCCCGGGCACCCAGGTCATCGCCGAGCTGTGGCAGGCGCTGGACATGGAGGCCGGCGGCGAGATCGCGGAAAACCTGAACCGGCTCTATGGTTTCATGATGATGCATCTGACCATGGTCGACGCCGAGAACAGCGCCCAGGCGGCCCGGGACGTGATCCGCCTGCTCGAACCCTTGCGCCGCTCCTGGCACGAGCTCGCCGAAGGCGAAGGCGCGAAAGGCCAATCCAAAAGCGGTTCGGATAACCCGAGGTCCCTGCAGATCTCGCTTTCGGCATGACGCCGCCCAGGTAATAGGGTGGAGCGATCCAATGAACCGCGAACCGCGGGACTACGGACCCGAACAAGTCATGGCCGCCGATCCGGTGACGCTCGTGGCCATGCTGTACGACAAGGCGGTGCTGTCCCTGAAGGCCGCGGTGCAGGCCATCCACAAGGACGAGATCGAGGTGCGCTGGAAGAACAGCCACCGGGCTCGGGAGATCATCAACCACCTGTTCATGACGCTCGATCTGGAAAAGGGCGGTGAGATCGCGAGCAACCTCGAGGCGCTCTACGCCTACATGCTGCAACGGCTTCTCGACGTCGACCTGAAAAATAACGCGCGCGCGGCCGAAGAGGTGATCGAGCTCCTGGAGCCCCTGCGCGCGTCCTGGAGCGAGCTGGCCAGAACCAGCGCCGACATCAAGATCGACGAGTCCGACATCGTCGCGGTCGCCGCCATCGTGGGCGAGGCGGCGGCCTAACCCAAAGATCCCCAAATTCCGGCGGCTAGACTACTTTGTCGACGGGTTTATAGGCTTCGCCGCGAGATGTTTCCGGCCTCGCCTCTTTTACCGAGGGCCGCGCGGCCACGTCATCCCGCGTCTCCTCCGGCGCCGCCGCCCGGTCGGGGGCTTGCGGCAGCTCCAAGGGTTGCAGGCGCGCACTCGACAGAAGGTTGCGCATGGCCCCGGACAACTGGCCGGCGATGGCCGGCGTGGCCTTCTGCAAGAGCTGCTCCCTCACCGAGCGGGCCAATCGGTCGGCGGTATCGAGCGTCACCGGCTTTTCCAGAAGGGCG
>JADFTO010000004.1 GCA_022560215.1 Pseudomonadota bacterium
TGCACGCCAAAGCGGCGGGTCTCTACATGATCTGCACGCTTTCCAAACACGCGGTCGAAGCGGAAGGCTACGACGACGCCCTGATGCTCGACTGGCGCGGGCGGGTGGCGGAATCGACGGGCGCCAACATCTTCTTCCTGTTCCCCGACGGTAAGCTGCACACGCCCGACCCCGACTGCTTCCTCGACGGCATCACCCGCCAAACGGTCATCGGGCTGGCCCGCGATCTCGGCATCGAGGTGGTGGAGCGGGTCATCATGCCCGACGAGCTGGGCCAGGCCTCCGAGGTGTTCCTCACCGGAACCGCCGCCGAGGTGACGCCGGTCGGCGCCATAGACGAGCACGCCTACACGCCCGGCGAGATCACCAGAACCCTGATGGAAGCCTATGAGACGGCCGTCGGCAAGACACCCGAGAAGGCTGTCTCGGCGGCCGAATAGGCGGCCCCCGCCCGGAAATTCCCGCGGCGGGCGGCAAAAAAAACGTGTTCCTAGAGCATTTTCCACGCAAGTGGAAACATGCGATAAGCCTACGCGGCGCTTGAGCGGCCAGAGGCAGAATCTAGGGCGATTCCATTTACATGGAATTCGCTCTACAGCCGGCCGCCGGGATCGTCGAGGAAGCGCTCGGTCATCTCCGCGGTGATGTAGCGGTAGGCGTCGTCGACGGAATCCACGCGCTGGATCAGGTCCAGGTCGCCCTTGTCGATGACGCCGTGGCGGACCATGGCGTCAAAGTCCAGGACGTCGTCCCAGTATCCCGTGCCGTAGACCACGATGGGCATCTTTTTCTTCAGCTTCCGGGTCTGCACCAGGGTCATCAACTCGAAGAACTCGTCCATGGTGCCGAAGCCGCCGGGAAAGATCACCAGCGCCTTGGCCAGGTAGGTGAACCAGAACTTGCGCATGAAGAAATAGTGGAACTCGAAAGCCAGCTCGCGGGTGATATAGGGGTTGCCGTGCTGTTCCTCGGGGAGGGAGATGTTGAGCCCGATGTTGATCCCCTTGGCTTCCGAGGCGCCCCGGTTGGCGGCCTCCATGATGCCCGGCCCGCCGCCGGTGCAGACCACGAACCGGCGCCGGGTGTCTTCCAGGCCCTTCGACCAGCGGGTCAGCCGGCGGGCCAGCTCGCGGGCGTCCTCGTAGTACCGCGAGAGCGCAAGGCGGCGTTCCGCCGCGCCAACGTCGCCGCCCCCGGCACGCGCCTCTTCCAGGGCCCGGGTTGCCTCGTCGCGGGGAAGAATCCGGGCCGAACCGAAGAAAACGATGGTGTCGCTGATGTTCAGGTCCTCGAAGCGGGCGTGGGGCTCCAGGTACTCGGCCAGGATGCGCAAGGGCCTGGCGTCGGCCCGGTCGATGAACGCCCGGTTCCTGTAGGCTTTCACCGGCCAGTCGTCGGTCATGGTCCGTCTCCTAGGGCGCTACCAGAAGGTGGTTTCTCAACCAAGAGCGCTATCGGGACGAGCCCGCCTTCCCGCCCGCCTTCCAGCGCGACGCCGCTTCGTCGTCGGCGGCTCGGGCCTGCACCCAGCGGGCGCCGTCGGGGCCTTCCTCGCGCTTCCAGAAGGGCGCCTTGGTCTTCAGCCAGTCGATGAGGAACTCGCACGATTCGAAGGCCGCCTTCCGGTGGGGCGAGACGGTGGCCACCAGCACGATGGTGTCGCCCGGCTCCAGCCGGCCATGGCGGTGGATGATCAGGGAATCCTCCAGCGGCCAGCGTTCCCGCGCCTCGGCCTCGATCTTCTCCAGGGCGCGCTCGGTCATCCCGGGATAGTGCTCCAGGGTCATGGCGCCGAGGGTGCCGTCAGAATCGCGGACCAGGCCGACGAAGACGCAAACGGAACCGACTGCGCTGTTACCCCGGCCCAGGCGCGCCACCTCGGCGCCGACGTCGAAATCCTCCCGCTGTACCCTGATCACTTGTCCGCGTCCTCATTCCCCGTCGGCAACTCCCGCCCCCCCGGTGATGGGCGGGAAAAAAGCCACCTCGTCCCCGGGCCCGACCGGGTGGTCCAGTGTAACATACTCCTGGTTGACCGCGACGCGGACCACTGACAAGTCCTCGAAGGCCTCGGCGAAACCGCCGCCCCGGCCTTTCAGCCATTGGATCAGTGCCGCCACGTCGCGGGTCCCGCCGGGGGGGGTGGCGTCCTCCTCGGCGACGCCGGTCTTCTCGCGCAGCCAGGCGAAATAGAGAAGTTTCATACGCTCACCTCGCTGAAGGGAAGATAATCCACCATGGCCCCCTTGCTGACGGGTCCCTGGTCCTCGGGCAGCTCCACCAGGCCGTCCGCCTCCACCATGGAGGTCAGGATGCCGGCCCCTCCGACGGGATACTTGACCGCCTCCAGCACGCCGTCCGCCCCCCGTTCCAGGCGGACGCGCACCCATTCCCGGCGGCCCAGCTTCTTCAGGTGATCGAATCCGGCGGGGACGCGGAAATGGTTGGGCTTGATGTCCGTCCGCCCCGACAGGAGCAACACCACGGGCCGGGCGATGCACATGAAGGTGACCATGGCCGCAACCGGGTTCCCGGGCAGGCCGACAAACGCCTTTCCCTTGACCTGGCCCATGGCGATGGGCCGGCCGGGCTTGATGGCCAGGCGCCAGAAATGCAGGCTGCCCAGGGATTCCACTGCGTCCTTGACGTGGTCCTCCTCGCCCAGGCTGACGCCGCCCGACGTGATCAGCAGGTGGTTGTCGCCGGCCGCCCGGTCCAGGGCCTGGCGGATGGCGTCCAGGTCGTCGGGCAGGATGCCCAAGTCCGCCACCTCGCATCCCAGCCCCTGCAACAACCCCGAGACGGTGTAGCGGTTGGAATCGAAGATGCAGCCGGGGCCCGCCTCGGCCATGGGATCGCGGACCTCGTCGCCGGTGGAGAACACCGCCGCCCTGAGCCGCTCGTAGACCGTGAGCTCCCGGCACCCGACCGAGGCGGCGAGCCCGATCTCCTGGGGCCGGAGCAGCCGTCCCGCCCGGAGGATGAGCGAGCCTGCCTCCACGTCCTCGCCCGCGAAGCGGCGGTTGGCGCCCCGCTTGATCCCCGGGCTCAGGATGACGTGATCCCCGTCGGCCCGGCAGTCCTCTTCCATGTACACCGTGTCCGGGCCTTCGGGCATGGGGGCGCCGGTAAAGATGCGCAAGGCTTCGCCTCGCCGCGCCGGGCGCTTTAGGGGATGGCCGGCGCTCGCCCGTCCCGTCACCGGCAGCCGGGTTTCCCCGTCCAGGTCGTCGAAGAAGACGGCGTATCCGTCCACCGCCGCGTTGTCGTGGGGGGGCACCGATCGGGGCGCCGTCACGTCGTCGGCCAGGGTCCGCGCCAGGGCCTGGGACAAGGGCACCGCCTCGGAGCCCACCACCGGGCCCAGCCTCGCGGCCAGGATGTCCAGGGCCTCGGCCAGGGGCATCAGGTCGGCGCCGGCGGCGAAACAATCGTCCAGGGTCATCGTCCGCCACCGTCCCCTGGGGAAGATGGGCGGCCCCGCAGCCCACAATGCCCGACGATGAAATCGGCGATGGCGGGAATGTCGTCCAGGTCGAGCACCGGCGCCTCCAGTCCGGGCAGGGGTTCATCGCTGGCCACCGCCACGATGGTGGGGTCCTCGGAACACAGAATGGACTTTCCCGTCGCCCGGCGGAAGACCTCCAGCTTGTTGTGGGGATACGTCTTGAATCCCTCGATCAGGACCAGGTCCACCGGCGCCATCCGCCCGAGCAGTTCATCGATGTCCGGTTCCGGGGTGTCGCGGAGCTCATGCAGCAGGGCCCAGCGCGCCGACGACGTGACCAGGACCTCCGTGGCGCCGGCGGCGCGGTGCTCATAGGAATCCTTGCCCCGCCTGTCCATGTCGAAAGCGTGGTGGGTGTGCTTCATGGTGGACACGGACAGCCCCCGCCCGATCAGTTCGGGCAGCAGCCCGGTCATGAGCGTCGTCTTGCCGCTGCCGCTCCAGCCGACGAGTCCGAAGATTTTCACCGCTCCCCCTGGCAAACCATACGTCCCAGTAATTGGGGAAATTTCAGGGAAAATCAACCGGAGCCGGCTTTGCGGGTCTTGTCCTCGGGCCCGCAATCGGTGGCCGCGATGTACCTCAAACCGGTCATCAGGTAGTCGAATCCGGTCACAAGGGTGAGCGCGGCGGCCGCCCACAGGCCGATGACGCCGATCTCGGTGGTCGACAGGGGGCCGAAATCGGGCCCGGCGCCGCCGACGATCAGGAAGCCCAGCGTCAACATCTGTATGGTGGTCTTCCACTTGGCCATGCGGGACACGGGCATGCCCACCCGGATCTCGGCCAGGAACTCGCGCAGGCCGGAGACCACGATCTCGCGGCACAGAATCACCGCCGCCGGCAGGATGGTCAAGCCGCCGATGCGGTCTATGGCGACCATCATCAGCAACACCCCCGCCACCAGGAGCTTGTCGGCTATGGGGTCCATGAATCGCCCCAGGTTCGACTGCTGGTGCCAGGCGCGGGCCAGGTAGCCGTCGAAGAAGTCGGTAACGCAGGCGTAGGTGTAGACGGTGAAGGCCAGCCAATTGCCGAGCGGCGCCGGTATGAAGAGCAGCACGACCACCACCGGGATGGCGATGATCCTGGAAAAGGTGAGGATGTTCGGCAGGTTGGTCAGCATTGCACAATTCGGGCGCTCGGCCCCGGGGGCATCGCCGGTGATCGGCCAACGCTCAGGGGCCGTCCCGGCGGGAAGTTTTCATCCTATAGCATGGAATCATGAACGAGGGTACCGGTGTCATAGACTCTATCCATCGGCGTGGAAGCGGTCGTAAATCCTGCTGGCCATGGCGGCGCTTATGCCGTCCACGGCCCGCAGGTCCGCCGCCCCGGCCCGGGCCACCGCCGCCGCCGACCCGAAGTGGTGGAGCAGGGCCTTCTTGCGCTTGGGGCCAATGCCGGAGACGTCGTCCAGGACCGATCGTTTCATGGCCTTGGAGCGTTTCGCCCGGTGGGCGCCGATGGCGAAGCGGTGGGCCTCGTCCCTGAGCCTTTGCAGGAAATAGTGAACCGGGTTCCTGGGCGCCAGATCGATGGGCTTCCTCCCGGGCAGGAATATCCGTTCCCTGCCCTCGCCCCGCCCCTTGGCGATGGCCGCCACCTTCACGTCGTCGCAGCCCAGTTCCTCGAAGACCTCCAGGGCGACGCCCAGCTGCCCCGCCCCGCCGTCGATGAGGACCAGGTCCGGCCACTGGCCCTTCGCCGGGTCTTCCTTGAGGGCGCGGGAGAAGCGCCGCGTGAGGACCTCGCGCATCATGGCGTAATCGTCTCCCGGCGAGGCGGTGCCCTCGCCCCCTTCGCGCCTGAGGGCGGCGCCGCGGATGGTGAACTTGCGGAAGGCGTTCCTCATCATGCCCTCGGGCCCGGCGACGATCATGACGCCGACGGGCCGCGAACCGGAAACGTGGCTGTTGTCGAAGACCTCTATGCGGTCCGGCGGCGCCTCCAGCCCCAGCAGCCGGGACAGGCCTTCGAGCAGCCGGCGCTGGGAGGCGCTTTCCGCCAGGCGCCGTGACAAGGCCTCCCTGGCGTTGGTGATGGCGTGGTCCATCAATCGACGCTTTTCGCCGCGCCTCGGGCGGTCGATCAAGACCCTTCGGCCGGCGCGCACCCGCAAGGCTTCCGCCAACAGGCCCGAGTTGGCCAGCGGATGGCTGACCAGCACCCGGGCGGGCGGCGTCTTGTTGTCGTAGAACTGCCCGATGAAGGCTTCCAGGACCCGGGATTCGTCGTCGTCCCGGCCGTGGCTCGGGAAATAGGCCCGGTTGCCGAAGTTGCACCCGGCCCGGATAAAGAACACCTGGACGCAGGTCTGCCCCCCCGCCTGGTGGACGGCCATCACGTCGGCCTCGCCGATGCCGGCGGGGTTGATGTCCTGATGGGCCTGGATCTGGGTCAGGGCCCGGATGCGGTCCCGGAACTGGCCTGCCTTCTCGTAGGCGAGCTCGCCGCTGGCCTCCTGCATGCGCCGGGCCAGCCGGCGCTGGATGCGCCGGCTGTCGCCCGAGAGAAAGGCGCGCGCCTGGTCCACCAGGTCCGCGTAGTCGTCTTCCCCGATGCGCCCCACGCACGGCGCCGCGCAGCGCTTGATCTGGTGCAGCAGGCAGGGCCGCGAGCGGTTCTGGAACACGGCGTCGCTGCACGTCCTGAGGAGGAAGGCCCGCTGCAGGACGGCGAGGGTCTGGTTCACCGCGCCGGCGGACGCGAAGGGTCCGAAATAGTCCCCTTTGCGGTTGCGGGCGCCCCGGTGCTTGAGGATCCGCGGGAAGGAATGGTCGCCGGTGACCAGGATGGAGGGAAAGGACTTGTCGTCGCGAAGCAGGATGTTGTAGCGGGGCTTCAGCCGCTTGATCAGGTTGGCCTCCAGAAGCAGGGCCTCGGCCTCGGTGTGGGTGGTGACGAATTCCATGGACGCCGTCTCCGCCACCATGCGCAGGAGGCGGGTCGACTGGCGCCGGGGATTGGTGTAACTGGCCACCCTGTGCCTGAGGTTCTTCGCCTTGCCGACGTAAAGAACCCGGCCCCGGGCGTTGATCATGCGGTAGACTCCGGGACTCCCCGGCAGGGTCTTGAGGTGTGATCGAATCACGGCGGCGCCGGTGGGGATGTCCGAGGTTGAGTCCATGTTTCGCTCTCTTTTCATGGCCGCCCTGGCGAGGGATTCGAGGCCGCGAACAGGGAACGGCGCAACTATCCACGATATGTGTGGACAAGTCTGTTGAAAACCTCGCTTTTGCCGGCCAATGCCCTAAGGAATCAAAGGGTTTCCTTATTTTGCACAAAAATTAGGCAAAAAACTTAATGCCTTGTTTTCCCATATGAAATCTCAATATCTCGCCGGGGATCGGGATGGACGCATGTTTCGGGGAGAAAGCCATGGACGGGAACGGATATGTGCATCCCCCTGTGTACAACTCGGGCGCAAATGGCGGGCAAGTCCCTGTTTTGCAAGGGGTTGGCGGGTGATGATGCCGCCCGGCAAGCGGCCTACTAAACCGCCGCCGCCGGCAGGCGCTTAGGCCTGCCCGCTCCCCCGAAGGATCCGCCCGCCGGCCGGGGAAGACACGGTTCACGAACGGGAGACTTCTTCTTCCCCCGCCCTCCAGCCCAGGTGCTGGCCGCCGTCGAGGGCGATCATCTGGCCGGTCATGGCGGGCGCATCGATGATGAAACGCACCGCGTCGCAGATTTCCCCCGGCATGACGTTGCGCCCGAGCGGCAGGGACGACCACTGGCGGATGAAATCCCGGTCCGTCTGGCGGGCGCTCGGCAGGGTCGGGCCGGGTCCGATGGCGTTGACCCGGATGCGCGGAGCGAGCGCCATGGCGAGCGACCGGGTCAGGGCCCAAAGCCCCGCCTTGCTCACCGTATAGGAGGTGAAGGACGGGGTGAGGTTCCACACCCTCTGGTCGATCATGTTGATGACGTTGCCTTCCAGGTCGTCGGGCAATCCGGCCGTGAAGGCCTGGGTGAGCACGAAAGGCGCGCGCAGATTGACCTGCATGTGGGCGTCCCAGGTGTCCTTGGTGGCGGTCTCGGGGGTGTCCTTCTCGAAGACCGAGGCGTTGTTGACGAGACAGGTGACAGGGCCCACTTCCCGGGCCGCCTGGGAGAGCAGCCCGGCGGTCTCGTCCTCCCGCGTCAGGTCGGCCCGGACCGCCACCGCCCGGCCGCCGTCTCGGGTGATGTCGCCGACCAGGGCGCGGGCGTCGTCGCCCGAGGTGTTGAAGTGAACCGCCACCGCCCAGCCGTGGGCCGCCAGGTCGCGGGATATGGCGCCGCCGATGCGCCTGGCGCCGCCGGTGACCAGGGCGGTTTTCACGGGCATCTCGGTCATTTTCCGAGAATGGGCGATGCCGCGGCAGGTTTCAAGGGCGGACGCAGGCGTCGCTCACGAGACGGCGTCCAGGATTTGGATTGACCCATCCCAGATCATGATCAGGGCCACGTAGGCGATGATCGCCGTGCCCACGTAGGCGATCCAGGGATAGCGGTTCAACAGGGTGGCGATGGCCGCCGCCGCCCCCATGAAAGCGACGGAGAGGAGCAGGCCGACCACCAGCACCCATACATGCTCCAGGGCCCGGCGGCGCCTCTCGTCTTCGACCTCCCGCCACAGCTTCCAGGCCACCCAGAGCAGCAGGATTCCGCCCGCGAATCCGCCGCCAGGCTTCAAGGCGGCGTCCCCGAGCGCAGGGGGGCGCCGGGAACCGCCGGCGAGTAAATCGCGCCAGCCATGGAGGGAGAGTCATCATGCGCCCGGGTCCTTCCAGCCCGCGAAGGACGGGCGAAGCCTCGGCGACGGTTTGCCACAGCCGGTCCCCCCTTGGCAAGGACGGTGCGCTCAAGGCTTCCGTTCGGGTTCGGCGAGATGGCGGAATTCGGCAACGATGCGTTCGTACATCCGCCGCTTGAAGGGGACGATCAGGCGGGGCAGGTCCTCCAGGAGAGCCCATTTCCAATGGGAGAATTCGGGATCGCCGCCGGCCTCGAGGTCGATGTCGCCGTCGTCGCCGAAGAACCTGAGGGCGAACCACAGTTGCTCCTGACCCCGGTAGCGGCCGCTCCACACCTTGTCCCTCAGGTCATGGGGCAGGTCGTAGCTGAACCAGGTCGCGCTCTCGGCGATGATCTCGGCCTTGGCCGCGCCGGTTTCCTCGGCCAGCTCGCGCAGGACAGCGTGGCGCGGGCTCTCGCCCTCGTCTATGCCGCCCTGGGGAAGCTGCCAGGCCTCGCCCGGGGTGTCGATGCGCCGGGCGACGAAGGCCTTGCCTTCCCGGTTGAGCAGCACCGCCCCCACTCCCTTGCGGTAGGGACGCGACTCGTTCATTCCAGGAACTGCTTGTCGGCGAGGGCGGAAATGGGCGCCAGGGTCAGGTTCTTGGCCTCCAGGGTGGCGGCCCAGGCGGCCAGCCTTTCCAAAGTCGCCGGGTAGGGGGCGGCAATGGCCACCGCGACGGCCTGCTTGCGGACGATGCCCTCGAGCTCGGCGAGGCGCTGGTCGATGGCGGCGCGGGAGGGTACGGTGTCCAGCTGCAAGTTGTTCATCGCCCTCGGTAGTCCGATCTCGGTGGCGATCTTGGGCGCCAGGTTGCCCTTGGCGGCGCCGCCGTCCACGAACATCAGCCCCCGCCCCTTCAACGCTTCGAGGACGGGGCGAAGATGGGATTCAGAGGCGCGGAACCTGGATCCCATGACGCTTATCACGCCCACGTAGCCGGGCAGCCGGCCGAGCACGAATTCCAGGCGGCGCATGTTTTCCGCCGCGTCCAGGGACGTGAGCAGGGCGTAGGGCCCGGGATCCCTGAGGGGGAACCCGTCGGACTCCATGGGCAGGGACACCAGCACCTCGTGCCCCGCCTGCCGGGCCCGGGCGACCCATCCGTCCAGGTCCGCCGCGTATGGATCGAAGGCCAGGGTCACCGGCCCCGGCAGGCGCTTGATGGCGGCGTCCGTGGAGGCCCGGCTGAGGCCCATGCCGGTGATGATGATGGCGATGCGGGGGCGGTCGTCCTGGGCATCGAAGGGACGCGCGTAGGCCTGCCAGGGCAGGAGGCCGTCGTCCCCCACCTTGGGCAGGGTGTCGCGCTCGATCAGGGCCGGATCGGGTACCCCGGAAAGGGGTTCGCCGGGTTCCACCCTGGGGATGTTTCCGAAGGCCGCCAGTGTCGCCGCCGGGATCATGACGCCAACGCCCGGCCCCTGTTCCTTGGCGGCGATGGCGGCGATGGCGTTGAGGCCGCCGCCGGCGGGCGGCGTCAGGGCGCCTCCCCTGGGTTCGAGTTCGAGGAAGGCGATGGGACCCTTGTGGTCCCGTTTGGCCCTAGGCGTTGGCTCGTCGCCGGCGAGGAAATACCAGGCGCCGCCGCCGCCGGCCCCGAGGACGATCACGGCCGCCGCCGCGATGATGATCAGGCGGCCACGGCCCGGGGGCCGCTTTTCGCTGTCTTCGTCGTCCTCGTCATCGAACTCGTCGCCGGAGTCCTCTTCCGATTCATCTTCCGTTTCCTCTTCCGATTCATCGTCGGAGTCTTCGGAATCGTCGCCCTTCTTGCCGAACAGCTTGGGGAATTTCACCTCGGTCCCCTCAAATCTGTTTAACCGCCGGTCGTCACGCCCCCCCTTGGGAACATGGAAAGCCCGCGCAGGAGATCGAGGGCGCGTTCGAGCTGGTAATCCCTGCGAGTCGCGGTCTTTTCGGGTTTGGCATCCTTTTCGCCGTTGTCGTTTTTAAGCGCCCCGCGCAAGTCGGATTCGCGGCGGCGTTCGGGCTGGTCGACTTCCTCGAGCTTGACCTGCTTGGCGACGATGTCGGGCTCGATGCCCACCGCCTGGATCGAGCGCCCCGACGGCGTATAGTACCGCGCCGTGGTCAGCCGCATGGCGCCGTGGCCGGGGAGTGGAATAATGGTCTGCACCGATCCCTTGCCGAAGGACTTGGTGCCCAGGATGACGGCCCGGCCGTGGTCCTGAAGGGCGCCGGCCACGATTTCGGATGCCGACGCCGAGCCGCCGTTGATCAGGACCACGATGGGCACGCCCTTGGCCAGGTCGCCGGGGCGGGCGTTGAATCTCTTGGTGTCCTCGATCTGGCGTGTACGGGTGGATACGATCTCGCCCTTGTCCAGGAAGGCGTCGGATACGGCCACCGCCTGGTCGAGAAGGCCGCCCGGATTGTTGCGCAGGTCGATCACCAGGCCGTCCAGCTTGCCGCCCGCCTCTTCGTGCAATTTCTTCATGGCCTCTTTCACGCCCTTGTCCGTCCGTTCGCTGAAAGAGGTGACTCGCAGGTACCCCACCTTGCCCTCGAGGCGGGAGCGCACGGATTTGATCTTGATGATCGCCCGGGTGATGGTGACGTCGAAGGGCTCGCGCCCGCCGCGCCGGATGGTGAGCTTGATGTCGGAGCCGACCCGGCCACGCATCTTCTCGACCGCCTCCGCCAGGGTCAGCCCCATCACCGGCTCGCCGTCCAGGTGGCTGACCAGGTCGCCGGGCTCGATGCCGGCGCGGAAGGCCGGCGTGTCGTCGATGGGGGAGACCACCTTGACCAAGCCGTTCTCCATGGTGACCTCGATGCCCAGGCCCCCGAACTGGCCGCGCGTCTGCACCTGCATGTCGCGGTAGCTCTTGGCGTTGAGGTAGTTGGAGTGGGGATCCAAGGAGGTCAACATGCCGCCGATGGCCGCCTCGATCAGGTCCTGGTCGGGAATGTCTTCCACGTAGTCGGCGCGCACGCGTTCGAACACGTCCCCGAACAGGTTCAGGAGCCGGTAGGTATCGGCGTTGTTTTTCTGTTTTTCGGCGGCGTCGCCGCCCAATGGGGACAACAGGAGCGCCGTCACGGCGACCGTCACGAGCATTCGATAATTCATCCGCTCACCTTACCTTTGCGTGCCGCAAGCCACGGCAGGGGATTGATCGGCTGGCCTTTGCGGCGCAGTTCCACATAGAGGGTCGGTTTTCCTTTTCCGGTGCGTCCCATGACGCCGACCGGCTCTCCGGCCAGAACCCACTGGCCGATGGCGGTGTCGATACGGGCCAGGCCCGCGAGAAGGCTATGATATCCCTCGCCGTGTTCGATGATCAAGAGTCGGCCATATCCGCGGAAGGCGTCGGCGAAGACGACCCGCCCGTCATAGGGGGCGACCACCTGGGCGCCGGGAAGGGTCTCGACCGAAATTCCCTTGCGCGTCAGCCCGCCTTTGGTGGCCTGGCCGTAGCGCCCGACCAGACGGCCGACGGCGGGAAACGACAATTTTCCCCGGGCCCCGGTGATGGGGCTGAGGGCGGCGCCGGGGGGGGGCTTATCGGGGATCGGCCGGGCCGCGCGGGCGCGGCGTTCCTCGTCCCGGCGGGCGAGCAGCTGGCGCAGGGATTTGGCCTCGCCCGCCAGCGCCTTCACCCGGCGCTCCGCCTTCCGGCTCCTGCCCCGGGCCTTTTGCTTGAGCACCTTCTTCTTGGCCACCAGCGAGGCCAAACGCCCCCGTTCCGCCTTCAGGGCGGCGGCGGCGGCGGAAAGCTGCGAGCGCTTGGCCCCGATCTGGCGGCGGGCGTGGGCCAGGCCCGTGAGCTCCTGGCGGAGCCAGTCGGCGCGGCGCTCGATCTCGGGGATAGCGGCGCGCAGCAGGATGGCGCCGCGCACCGTGTCCGAGGGGCTCAATGGCTGGACGATCAACGCCTCGGGCGGGATCCGGGCGAGGCGCGCGAGGGCCAGCATCACGCGCGTGAACTGGCCCCGCCGGCGCTCGAGGCCAGAGGTCTTTTCCGCCTCCTCCGCCGCCAGCCGGGCGAGCCGGACCTCCAGGTGGAAAACCTCGGCCTCGTGATCCTGGATGGTCCTGGCGGCGGCCACAAGCTCGCGGCCGAGCCTTTTCACGTCGCCGGTCAGGCTGTCCGCCCGGCGCTTGAGCCGCCGGCTCCGCTTCCGCCCCTCATCGAGGGCGCGTTCCACCTCCTGCAGGCGCTTGCCGGCGCCGTTGTCGGTTTTTTCTGCGGTTTTTTCTGCGGTTTTTTCTGCGCCCCAGGCCGGCGCCGGCAGCAGCGACCAGGCGAGCAATAGGGCGGGGAATGCGCGCATCCTACTGGGCGGCGGCGGCGCCGTCCTCCGAGATCAGCGAGCGGCCCGTCATCCGGGCGGGCAGGGGCAGCCCCAGAAGCTCGAGCACGGTCGGCGCCACGTCGGACAGGCGTCCGTCCTTGAGCTGCCGCCCGCCGCCGCCGATCAGGACGACCGGCACCGGGCCGGTGGTATGGGCCGTATGGGGTTGGCCGGCCTCCCCGCTCATGCGTTCGCAGTTTCCGTGGTCGGAGGTGATCAGCAGCGCGCCGCCCCGCTCCGTCACCGCCGCCTCGACGCGGCCCAGGCAGGCGTCCACCGTCTCCACCGCCCGCACCGCGGCCTCCAGGACTCCCGTGTGCCCCACCATGTCGCCGTTGGCGAAGTTGACCACGATCAGGTCGAAGCGCTCCGAGGCAATGGCTTCGAGGAGCCGGTCCGTCACCTCGCCGGCCGACATCTCGGGCTTGAGGTCGTAGGTGGCGACCGATGGCGAGGGGACTAGGATTCGTTCCTCTCCGGCGAAGGTCTCTTCCCGGCCGCCGCTCAGGAAATAGGTGACGTGGGCGTACTTTTCGGTCTCGGCGATGCGCAGCTGGGTCATGCCGGCGTCCGACACCACCTGGGGCAGGATGCCGTCCAGGACCAGGTGCGGGAACAGGGCGGCGAACGAGCGCTTGAGCTCAGATCCGTATTCGGCCATGCCCACCAGGGCCGCGAAGCGGGGCGGGCGGCCGCGATCGAAGGCGGAAAATTCTCCGTCCGTCAGCGCGCTCAGGATTTGGCGCGCCCGGTCGGCGCGGAAATTGGCCATCAGCAGGCCGTCGCCGTCCTTCATGCCGGAATAGTCCCCGATCACGGCCGGGGGCACGAACTCGTCGGTGACGCCTGCGTCGTAGGCCGACCGGATGGCCGATAAGGGATCGGGCGCGGCAGCACCTTGGCCCCCGGCAATCGCCCGGTAGGCCTTTTCCACCCTGTCCCAGCGGTTGTCCCGGTCCATGGCGTAGTAGCGCCCTGAAACCGTGGCGATTTGGGCACCGCCCTCGAGGCCGGCCAGGAATTTCTCCATGTGCTGAAGCGCGCTTTTGGGCGGGGTGTCGCGGCCGTCGAGGAAGGCGTGAACCGCCACCGGCACGCCCGCCGCGCCGACGATCCCGGCCAGCGCCGCCATGTGGTCCTGATGGGAATGGACGCCGCCCGGCGAGACCAGCCCCATCAGGTGGCAGACGCCGCCGCTTTCCTCGAGCTTCCGGGCCAGGCCGCCCAAGACCGGGTTCCGGGCCAGGGAGCCGTCTGCGATGGCGGCCCCGATGCGTCCCAGGTCCTGCTCCACGACGCGGCCGGCGCCGATGTTCATGTGGCCGACCTCTGAATTGCCCATCTGGCCCGGGGGCAGGCCGACGGCTCCGGCCGAGGCCTGAAGCCGGGCCCGGGGGCGGGTCGCCAGGTAGCGGTCCCAGTTGGGCGTGGCACCCAAGGAAATGGCGTTGTCGGGGGCCGGGGCACGGTCGCCCCAGCCGTCCAGGATACAGAGCACCACGGGCCGGATAAGGGTCATGGCCCTTAGTACCCCCTCGCCGCCTCCCCTGTCACCCATGATCGGGGGTCGAAAGGGTCGAGTTGATTTGAGTTACGCAGTCCGTCCCCGATGTGGTGAAAGCACCGGCCAGGGAATACGCCCGCCCGGCGTGACGTGGCATAAAAATCACGGGCGGAGCTTCATAATTCATGGGCCGGGCCTGAAAACCGTTGACAGAATCCAGGATATCCTTAGATTTCGCCGGCGAAATTCATGTCGGGCCGCGACACGCGCCGCCGAAATTTAAGGAGACCGGGACATGTCCGCCATCGTCAAGACCATCAAGAAAAATCCGTGGATCATGCCCGTGGTGGGTTTCGCCGTGCTTATCGCGATCGGCATCCTCACCAGCTAATTTCATCGGATGCGGGGGAAAAACCGGGGCCGGCCCGGTTTTTTTGTTGCGGCCGGAGGCCGCCAAGGGACTATCCGGAGACCCTTCAAAGAAGGTGGTCGTGGATGAAATATCCGACCACGCCGATGATATAGAGGACGATGAGAAGGGCGACGATTTTCACCGTCAAGGCGCTGGCCCGCTTCTCCTTCCGCTCCGCATTACCCGGCCCTGATAGCGGGCCCGTCACGGCCGGTGATAGGGATGGCCGGTCCTGATGCACTGGGCGCGGTAGATCTGTTCGGCCAGCAGCCCGCGCACCAGCAGGTGGGGCCAGGTCATGGGGCCGAGCGAGAGCACCAGGGCGGCGCGCCCGGTCACGCTTCGGTCCAGGCCATCGGCGCCCCCGATGAGGAAGGCGAGATCCCCGACGCCCGAGTCCCGCCAGCGGCCCAGGCGGTCCGCGAACTCGGTGCTGGAAAGCTGCCGCCCGCCCCCGTCCAGGGCCACGATCTCGGCGCCGTCGGGCACCTGGCCCAGCAGCAGGGCGGCCTCCCGGCGTTTAAGCTCGGCGGCGCGTAAGGGGCGCTTTTCCGTCACTTGGCGCAGGGTCGGGGGATCGGTGATGCGGGCGGCGTAGCGCTCATAAAGGTCCCGTTCGGGACCGGACTTCCAGCGCCCCACCGCGGCCAGGAGAATGCGCATGGCATGGCCCCCTCAGGCGGTCAATCCGGCCTGGTCCCAGTCGCCCCAAAGTTTCTCCAGATTGTAGAAATCGCGCACGTCGGGGCGGAAGAGATGGACGACCACGTCGCCGGCGTCGATGAGCACCCAGTCGCATTGGGGCATCCCCTCGACGGAATGTTCGGCGAGGCCGCTGGCCTTGATTTTTTCTCGGAGATGATCGCTCATGGCGCCGACGTGGCGTTTCGAGTTGCCGCTGGCGATGACCAGGTAATCGGCGAAATCGGTCTTGCCGGCGAGGTCGATGACGACGGTATCGAGGGCCTTGTCGTCATCCAGCGTGGTTTCCACCAGCTTCAGCAGTTCCGCCGCCGCCGGTGGCGTCGATGTCCCGGATGTTATGGTCAGCTCCTTATGCCTTGCCCAGTTGTTTTCCAACTCGCCTCGCGCCGGATGGCCGTGGCCGAGAATTCTTCCAGCCGGGTCGGCAGGAACATCCAGGCCGGCGGCGTCATCCCCGCCAGGGCGGCGGCGCGTCCGGGCCCGACCCTATGGGAGGCGAGGCACCGGGCCGCCTTGGACGTGAGCGCCCTGAAAGAATAGGAGGGCCGGGCGAAAACCGCAATGGGGACCATGTCGAAGAAGGTTCGCCACCTCTTCCACAGCTGCGCCTCGATCAGGTTGTCGGCGCCCATGAGCCAGACGAAGCGGGTCTGCGGAAAGCGCCCGAACAGGCGCCGAAGCGTATCCACGGCGTAAAGGGTACCGAGCCTCCGTTCCATGTCGGTGGGAAGGATCCGGGGATCGGCGGCGATCGCCCGGGCATGGTCCAGGCGGTCGTCCAGCGGCGCCATGCCGGCGGCGGGCTTCAGGGGGTTCTGGGGGGAGACCAGCCACCACACCTGGTCCAGGTTCAGGTGCTTGAGGGCCAGCCGGCTGATGTGCAGATGGCCGCCGTGGGCCGGATTGAAGGAGCCGCCGAGGAGTCCGACGCGCATGGGGCGTCAAGGCGCGTTAGGGCCGGCACTGGCCGGTGCCGCGGACCACGTACTTGTAGCTGGTGAGCTGCTCGACCCCGACCGGACCGCGGGCGTGCAGCTTGCCCGTGGCGATGCCGATCTCGGCCCCCATGCCGAACTCGCCGCCATCGGCGAACTGGGTGGAGGCGTTGTGGAGCACGATGGCGCTGTCCACCCGGGCCAGGAAATCCTCCGCCGCGCGCGAGTCCTCGGTGATGATGGCGTCGGTGTGCTCGGACCCGTGGCGGGCGATATGGTCGATGGCGGCGTCCAGGCCGTCGACCACGGCGACGGAGATGACGGCGTCCAGGTATTCGGTGTCCCAGTCGGCGTCGGTGGCCGGCGCCACGCGGGCGTCCACGGCCTGGGTCTCGGCGTCGCCCAGCACCCGGCAGCCGGCCCCGATGAGGTCGCCGATGATGCCGGGCAGCATCGTGCCGGCCGCGTCCCTGTGCACGAGCAGGGTCTCCGTGGCCCCGCAGATGCCGGGGCGCCGCATCTTGGCGTTGACCACGATGTCGCGGGCCATGTGCGCGTCGGCGGCGGCGTCCACGTAGGTGTGGCAGATGCCTTCCAGGTGCTTGAACAAAGGCACCTTGCTGTCGGCGCTGACGCGCTCGATCAGCGACTTGCCGCCCCGGGGCACGATGACGTCGATGAATTCCGTCATTCCCAGCATTTCGCCCACGGCGTCCCGGTCGCGGGTCGGCACCAGCTGGATGGAGGCCCGGGGCAGGTCGGCCGCCCGCAGGCCGGCGGCCAGGGATTCCATGATGGCCGCGGACGAATGGAAGCTTTCCGAACCGCCGCGCAGGATGGCGGCGTTGCCCGCCTTCAGGCACAGCGAGCCCGCGTCCGCGGTGACGTTGGGCCGGGATTCGTAAATGATGCCGACGACGCCCAAGGGGACGGCAACGCGGGTAATCAGGAGCCCGTTCGGCCGCTCCCACTCGGCGAGCACGCGTCCCACCGGATCGTCCAGCGCGGCTATGGCCTCCAGGCCCGATGCCATGGCTTCGATTCGGGTCTCGTCCAGGGCCAGCCTGTCAAGCATGGCGGAGCTAAGCCCCTTGTCCCTGCCCGCCGTCATGTCGTCGGAGTTGGCGGCCAGGATGGTTGAGGCGTTGGCGCGCAAGTGGCCGGCGGCGGCCGAGAGGGCCCGGTTCTTGGCCTCCGTCGAGGCCCTGGCCAATTCCGACGCCGCGGCCTTGGCGGCGGCGCCGATGCGGCCCATGAGGGCGGCGATGTCCTCGTCCTGCTTCACGGCGGCGATGGAGGTCATGGGCTCAAAAATCCCTCATCGAGGACGAGATCGTCCCGGTGGATCATCTCGTCCCGCCCACGGTAGCCGAGAAGGCGCTCGATTTCACGGCTTTTGTGGCCCTTGATGCGGCCCGCGTCGGCTGCCGAATAGGCGATGAGGCCGCGGGCCACCTCGGCGCCGTCGGGCCCCTTGACGATGACCGCGTCGCCGCGCTGGAAATCCCCCTCGACGGCGATGACGCCGACGGGCAGCAGGCTCTTGCCATTCTCCAGCGCGCCAAGGGCGCCCTCGTCCACGGTGATCACGCCGGCGGGCTTGAGCGAGCCCGCGATCCAGAGCTTGCGGGCGGTGCGCGGCGTGGCGGTGGGCAGGAACCAGGTGCACGGCGCCCCGTCCTCGATGCGTTGCAGGGGGTGGCAGGGCTTGCCGTCGGCGATCACCATGCGGCAGCCGGCGGCCAGCGCCGCCTTGGCGGCGGCGAGCTTGGTCACCATGCCGCCGCTGCCGGCGCCGGGATGGGCGCGCCCGGCCATGGCCTCGATCTCCGGGGTGATGCGGGTGATCTCGGGGATCAAGGTGGCCCCGGGGTCCCGGCGCGGATCGGAGGTGTACATGCCGTCCACGTCCGAGAGCAGGACCAGGATGTCGGCGCTGACCATGGCGGCGACGCGGGCGCCCAGGCGGTCGTTGTCGCCGAAGCGGATCTCGTCGGTGGCCACCGTGTCGTTCTCGTTGATCAAGGGCACGGCGCCGAGCCGTAGCAGGGTCTCCAGCGTGTTGCGGGCGTTGAGGTAGCGGCGCCGGTTTTCGGTATCCTCCAGGGTCACCAGCACCTGGGCCACGGTCAGCCCGTGTTGGGCCAGGGTCTCGTGATAGGCGTGGGCCAGGCGGACCATGCCGATGGCCGCCGCCGCCTGCTTTTCCTCCAGCCTCAACTCCCCCCCGGCGATGCCGAGATGGCGACGCCCGACGGCGACGGCGCCGGACGAGACGATCAGCACACTCTGGCCGCGGCCCTGGCAGCGGGCGATGTCGGCCCCAAGCGATTCCAGCCAGCGCCGGTGGATGGTGCCGTCATCGGTGTCCACCAGCAGGGCCGAGCCGATCTTCACCACCACCCGGCGTCCCTGCTCCAGGCCGGTGGGTTTGGCGGTCATCGGACCCGGGCCTCCGGCCCGCTCTCGCGGACCACGGACATGAGTTCACGCAGGAGGCCGGGAACGCCGGTGCCGGCGACGCCGGAGATGCACCTGACGGCGGCGCCGGAAGCCTCGGCCAGGGCGGCGCGGGCGGCGGCCATGGAGTCCGCATCGAGGGCGTCGCACTTGTTCAGCGCCACGATCTCCGGCTTCGCCGCCAGGCCGGAGCCGTAGGCCTCCAGCTCCCGGCGCACGGTCCGGTAGGCCCCGGGCACGTCGCCGCCGGTTCCGTCCACCAGATGGAGCAGCACCGGGCAGCGCTCCACGTGGCCGAGGAAGCGGACGCCGAGGCCGGCGCCTTCGTGGGCCCCTTCGATCAGGCCGGGAATGTCGGCGAGGACCAGCTCTGTGTCGTCCACCCAGGCCACGCCGAGACCCGGATGCAGCGTGGTGAAGGGATAGTCCGCGATCTTGGGCCGGGCGCGGGTGACGGCGGCGAGCAGCGTGGACTTGCCGGCGTTGGGCAGGCCCACCAGGCCGGCGTCGGCGATCAGCTTGAGCCGCAGCCAGAGCCCGAATTCCACGCCCTTGCGGCCGGGATCGGCGCGCCTGGGGGCGCGGTTGGTCGACGACTTGTAGTGGGTGTTGCCGAAACCGCCGTCGCCGCCGCTGGCCAGCACCACCCTTTGGCCGGGCCGGGTCAGGTCGGCGAGCAGGACGTCCTTATCCTCGGCCAGGATCTGGGTGCCGACGGGGACCTTGATGGTCACGGTTTTGCCCCCGGCCCCGGTGCGGTCGCGGCCCGAACCGTGCCCCCCGCGTCCGGCCTTGATGTGCTGGCGGTAGCGGAAGTCGATGAGGGTGTTGAGACCCTCCACCGAGACCGCGACCACGTCGCCGCCGCGCCCCCCGTCGCCGCCGTCGGGGCCGCCGAATTCCACGTTGGCCTCGCGCCGGAAGCCGACGCAGCCGTTGCCGCCGTCGCCGCTCTTGACGAAGATTTTGGCCTCATCGAGAAACTTCATGGCTTTCAGCCCACGCCCGCCACTTGCCCCGGGGATTCCCCCTCATATCAAAAAGGGGAATGGCGCGCCATTCCCCTAAAGTCCCGGCGGGCCGTTGAAATTATTCAGGTCGACGGGGCCACCGCCACGTAAACCCTGCCCCGGGCCTTGTGATGGAACTTGACGCGGCCGCCGACGAGGGCAAACAGCGTGTGGTCCCTGCCCATGCCGACCCCGTCGCCGGGATGGAATTTGGTGCCCCGCTGGCGGACGATGATGTTGCCGGGAATCACGATCTCGTCGCCGAACTTCTTTACCCCCAGCCGCCGGCCGATGGAGTCGCGGCCGTTGCGGGAGCTGCCGCCCGCTTTCTTGTGTGCCATCTCGTGCTACTCCTTGGACTTCTTCTTGGCCGCCGGCTTCTTGGCCGCCGGCTTCTTGGGCCCCTGTTTCGCCTTCGCCGCGGGCTCGGCGGATGTCTTGGCGGCGGGTTTCTTGGGCGCGCCCTTGGCTTTCTTTTCCGTTTCCGGACGCGATGTCCCCTTCTTCGTCCCCTTCTTCGCCTGGGCCGGTTTCTGGGCCGGTTTCGTGCCCGTGGCGCTGATCCCGGTGATGCGCAAGAGGGTGAGGTTCTGGCGGTGCCCCGCCTTGCGGCGGTAGTTCTTGCGGCGCTTTTTCTTGAACACGATGATCTTCGCGCCCCGGGTCTGTTCCACCACCTCGGCGAAGACGGCGGCCTTGTCCAGGGCCTCGACCTGGGGCTCCATTCCGGGGCCGCCGATCAACAGCACGTCGTTGATTTTCACCGTGGATCCAGGGTCGCCGGCAAGGGTCTCGACGAAGATGGTATCGTCCTCCGCCACCTTGTACTGCTTGCCGCCCGTCTTGATGACCGCGAACATGGGATTCCTGCCTTTAAATGCCGTGAGGTGAACGCGCGCCCTTTCGGGGAGGCCGCACTATACCCCGAAAGCCGCCCGTGTCAACGCCCCTGGGGGGCCGTCGCCGGCATGAAATCCGGCGCCGCCGGCCCGGCTTCGTGCCCCCTCAGGCGAGCGTGTCGCGCAGGATGCCGACGATCTCGTCCACGTGTTCCTTAGCCGCAATCAGCGGCGGCGCGACGAGTCCGCAATCGCCGGTGAACTTGATGTGCAAGCCCTTCCAGAACAGGTCTTTTTGGACCTGGGTGCCGCGCGCTCCCGGGGCGCCTTCCGCCTTGAGCTCGACTCCGGCGAACAGACCGTACCCCCGGATGTCGGCGACGGCATCCAAATCCTGGAGCTCGAACAGGCGGTCCAGGAAATAAGGCGAGAGCTCGGCCGCCCTTTCGAACAGGCCCTCGCGCTCATAGATGTCCAGGGCCGCCAGACCGGCGGCGCAGGCCGCCGGGTGGCCGGAGTACGTATAGCCGTGGAAGAATTCGATGGCGTTCTCCGGCGCCGCATTTGTGATGGTCTCGTAGATGCCGTCGCGGACGGCGACCGCCCCCATGGGCTGGGCCCCGTTGGTGAGCGCCTTGGCCATGGTCATGATGTCGGGAACGACGCCGAAGGCCTGGGCGGCGAAGGCTGTGCCCAAGCGGCCGAAGCCGCAGATCACCTCGTCGAAGACCAGCAGAATGCCATGGGCGTCGCAGATTTCGCGGAGCCGCTCCAGGTACCCCTTGGGCGGCACCAGGCAGCCCGTGGACCCGGCGACGGGCTCGACGAAGCAGGCCGCGATGGTGGTGCCCCCGTACATCTCGCAGAAGCGCTGCAAATCGTCGGCCAGCTCGGCGCCGGTCTCGGGCTGGCCCTTGGTGAAGCGGTTTTCGGCGAGCCAGGTGTGGCGCATGCAGACCACGCCCGGAATGACGCCGGGGAAGGTTTCCCGGTTCTTGGCCATGCCGCTCAGGCTGACGCCGCCGATGTTGACCCCGTGGTAGGCGCGCTCCCTGGAGACGAAGCGCATGCGTTGCCCTTCGCCACGGGCCCGGTGGTAGGCCATTGCCATCTTCAGCGCCGTGTCCACGGCCTCGGAGCCGGAGTTGGTGAAGAACACGTAATTGATGTCCTCCGGCGTCAGCGCCGCCACCCGCCGGGCCAGCTCGAAGGAGGCGGGATGGCCGTTCTGGAATGGAGGCGCGTAGTCGATCTCGCGCAACTGGCGGGAGACGGCGTCGGCGATTTCCGGGCGCCCGTGGCCCGCCGCCGAGCAGAACATGCCCGAAGAGCCGTCGATAATCTTGCCCCCCTTGTGGTCCCAGAGATAACAGCCCTCGCCGCGGACAAAAAGGCGGGGATCGGCCTTGAAGTCGCGGTTGGCGGTGAACGGCATCCAGTAGTGTTCCAGCGTGTTCGCCTTGTATTGCATCGGAGTCACTCCCCAGTCCCAGTGTCCAGAATCCGAAATTCGTATCATCGAATTTCGGTTTGCATAAGGACACTTACATTACCATCACGCTAGGAGGCGCGCGGCATGGCAAATGCCCCCGCCGCGCTGGCGGCGGGGCCGCCCTTGTCCCCCTTCGGCAAACACCGTAATCTGTTTAACTGGACTCACTCTAGGGCCAATTCCGACCTTTCAGTAAGGCCAAAACCATGCGCGACAGCCTGTTTTACCTGCGCCGCATCGAGAATGTCAGTCTCCAGTCCCAGATCAGGGAGATGCTGGTCTCGGCCATCCTCGACGGGCAGCTTCCCTCGGGGGCGCCGCTGCCGTCCAGCCGCAGGATGGCGAAGACTCTCGGCGTCTCGCGCAACACCGTGGTCCTGGCCTATCAAGGCCTGGTCGATGACGACTACCTGACCGCCCGGGAACGGAGCGGTTTCTACGTCAACCAGGAAATCCGAGAGGGCCGGGTGCTGGCCGACAGGCCCCCCACCCAGCCTCGCCGGGAAGGCCCCGGCTGGACGCGCCGCTTCCGGGTGCGGCCGGCCCGCCAGCCCCAAATACGGAAACCCCAGGACTGGCAGTCCTATGCCTATCCGTTCATCTCCAACCAGGTGGACCCGACGCTCTTTCCCATCGCCGCCTGGCGGGAATGTTCGCGCCAGGCCATGGGGCGCCGGGGGATGGACGCCTGGACCAGCGACACCAGCGGCAACGACGACCCGGCGCTGGCCGAGCAGATCCGCACCCGGCTGCTGCCCCGCCGGGGCATCATGGCCTCGGAGGACCAGATCCTCATCACCATGGGGGCCCAGAATGCCCTCTACCTGCTGGCCAGCCTCCTGATCACGCCGGAGACCCGGGTCGCCATCGAGGACCCGGGCTATCCGGACGCCCGCAACATCTTCAGCTTGAAGACCAAGCGTGTGCGCCCCATTCCGGTGGACGATCACGGGTTGCCCGTGGACCAGCGCCTCGATTCCCGCGACTACGTCTACGTCACGCCGAGCCACCAGTCCCCCACCACCCCGACCCTTCCCATGGACCGGCGCCGGGCCCTGCTCCAGCGGGCGGCGGACCACGACTTCATCATCATCGAGGACGACTACGAGGCCGAAACCAATTACGTCGGCGAGCCGACGCCGGCGCTGAAGTCCCTGGATTCAGACGAGCGCGTCGTCTACGTGGCCAGCCTGTCCAAGACGCTGTTTCCCGGGCTCCGCCTGGGCTATCTGGTGGCTTCGGCGGAACTGATCTCGGAGGCCCGGGCGCTGCGCCTCCTGATGCTGCGCCACCCCCCCAACAACAACCAACGGACCACGGCCCTGTTTCTGTCGCTTGGCCATCACGACGCCCTCATCCACCGCCTTCACCGGGCCTACCGGGCGCGCTGGCAGGAAATGGTCCGGGCGCTACAACGGCACATGCCGGACTCGACCCGGCCCCCCACCTTCGGCGGCACCAGTTTCTGGGTGCGGGGACCCGAGGCGCTGGACGCCGACGTGCTGGCCGCCGAGGCCCGAAGCCAAGGCATCATCATCGAGCCCGGATCCATTCATTTCGCCGCCGAGGACGGTCCCAGGAACTATTTCCGCCTGGGCATCTCCTCGATCGCGCTGGAGAAGATCGAGCCGGGAATCCGGCTCCTCGCCTCCCTCATCGGGCGCCATTGCCGGAAGCGCGCTTAAGCGCCGTTGAGTCACGGGCCCTTTCCCTGGCATGGTGGAATCGCCGCAACTGGCCCTAACGGACGGGGGCCGGGGGCACTATCACTTCAAGCCTCCACCCGCCCGACCGGGGCGGGGGCCGTCACCGGGGAGATTGACCATGTTGATCGGAATCCCTAAGGAGATCAAGGACCAAGAATACCGCGCAGGGTTAGTCCCCGACAGCGTCCGCGAGTGCGTCCACCATGGCCATTCGGTGATCGTCGAGACCGGCCTCGGCGCCGGTATCGGGTGCACGGACGACGACTACCGGGACTCGGGCGCCGCCATCGTGGAGACCCCGGACCGGGTCTTCGCCGAGGCCGATTTGGTGATCAAGGTGAAGGAGCCCCAGAAGGCCGAGCGCCAAATGCTGCGCCGGGGCCAGGTTCTCTTCACCTACCTGCATCTGGCGCCCGACCCGGAACAGACCAAGGACCTGCTCGAGGGCGGCGCCGTCTGCATCGCCTATGAAACCGTGACCGACGACTACGGCGGCCTGCCCCTGCTGGCGCCCATGTCCCAGGTCGCCGGCCGCATGTCGGTTCAGGCCGGCGCCCACTGCCTGGAAAAGGAGGCCGGCGGCCGGGGCGTCCTGTTGGGCGGGGTCCCCGGGGTGGCGCCGGCCAAGGTGGTGATCATCGGCGGCGGCGTGGTCGGCGAGAACGCCGCCTACATGGCGCTCGGTCTCGGCGCCGACGTGACCGTCCTGGACCGGAACGTCCAAACCCTGCGCAACCTGGTGGTCCGCTTCGGGCCCTCGATCAAGACCCTCTATTCGACGGAACTCGCCATCGAGGAACAGGTGCTGGCGGCCGACCTGGTGATCGGCGGCGTCCTCCTCAAGGGCGCCGAGGCACCGAAACTGGTGAGCGAGGACCTGGTCAAGCGCATGAAGGGGGGCTCGGTGCTCGTCGATGTGGCCATCGACCAGGGCGGCTGTTTCGAGACCTCCCGGGCCACCACCCATTCCGACCCCACCTACGTGTTGCACGACGTGGTGCATTATTGCGTCGCCAACATGCCGGGCGCGGTCGCCCGCACGTCGACCTACGCGCTCAACAACGTCACCCTTCCCTTCGTGCTGGCGCTGGCGGACAAGGGATACCGGCTGGCCCTGAGGGAGGATCCCCATCTGCTCAACGGCCTGAACGTGCACCAGGGCGACATCACCTGCGAGGCCGTCGCCCTTGACCTGGGGTATGATTTCGTCGATCCAAACAAAGCGATTGCCGCCTAGCCCGGAGTTTCGGCTCACGTCATCGAATATCCGCGCGGGACCGGGGCAGCGGGACCCGCACCCTCGAAATCGAATCGATTGATGGAGAATCCAATGACAAAAATGACCACGGAAGAGGCCTTTGTGAAGGTCCTGCAAATGCACGGCATTGAGCACGCTTTCGGCATTATCGGGTCGGCGTTCATGCCGATTTCCGACTACTTCTCGAAAGCCGGAATCAAATTCTGGGATGTCGCCCATGAGACGAACGGCGGAATGATCTGCGATGGTTATACCCGGGCGACCGGCAAGATCGCCATGGCCATCGCACAAAACGGACCGGGCGTTACCGGCTTCGTCACGCCGATCAAGACAGCCTATTGGAACCACACACCCATGCTCCTGGTCACGCCCCAGGCCGCCAACAAGACCATCGGTCTAGGCGGCTTTCAGAAAGTCGAGCAGATGGCTCTGTTCCGCGACATGGTTTGTTATCAGGAGGAGGTTCGCGACCCATCCCGGATGGCAGAGGTTCTCAATCGTGTCATTGAGAAAGCGATCCGTGGCTCAGCGCCGGCGCAGATCAACGTGCCGCGTGATTTCTGGACCCAAGTGATCGACATCGAGCTTCCGCAGATCGTTCGCATCGAACGTCCGGCAGGCGGTGCCGCGGCAATTGCCAAAGCCGCCAAGTTGCTGTCTGACGCCAAATTCCCGGTGATCCTGTCGGGCGCTGGCGTCGTTATCGGCGGTGCGATTCCCGATTGTGTCGCCCTCGCCGAGCGTCTGGACGCACCGGTATGCAGCGGCTACCAGCACAACGACAGCTTCCCGGGCTCGCACGCTCTGGCCGCGGGTCCATTGGGTTACAACGGCTCCAAGGCGGCCATGGAACTGATCGCCAAGGCTGACGTGGTTTTGGCCTTGGGAACGCGGCTCAATCCGTTCTCGACCTTACCGGGCTACGGCATCGATTATTGGCCGAAAGATGCCGCTATCATTCAAGTCGACATCAATATTGACCGCATCGGTCTGACCAAAAAGATATCGGTGGGAATTTGCGGCGACGCCAAGCAAGTCGCCCAACAGATTTTGGCACAGCTTTCCCCAACGGCGGGCGATGCCGATCGAGAAGAGCGCAAGGCGGTGATTCACCAGACCAAATCGTCTTGGTTGCAGGCGCTGGCCAGCATGGACGACGAAGACGATGATCCCGGCACCACCTGGAACGCCGATTGCCGTGAGCGCGAGCCTGACCACATGTCGCCGCGCCAGGCCTGGCGCGCGATCCAGGATGGCCTGCCTGAAGACGCCATCATTTCCAGCGATATCGGTAACAATTGCGCCATCGGCAACGCGTACCCAACTTTTGAGAAGGGACGGAAGTATCTGGCGCCCGGCCTGTTTGGCCCCTGTGGATACGGCTTCCCATCCATTATCGGCGCGAAGATCGGCAATCCCGATACGCCGGTCGTCGGTTTCGCCGGCGATGGGGCATTCGGCATCAGCATGAACGAAATGACGTCAATCGGCCGTGACGATTGGCCTGCCATCACCATGGTCGTCTTCCGCAATTACCAGTGGGGGGCGGAGAAGCGCAACTCCATCCTGTGGTACGCCAACAACTTCGTCGGCACGGAATTGAATCCGGACCTGAGCTATGCCAAGGTTGCCGAGGGCTGCGGCCTGAAGGGTGTCAAGTTGACCACGCAATCGGAACTCACCAC
>JADFTO010000327.1 GCA_022560215.1 Pseudomonadota bacterium
TTAAAATCCACGCGACCGTGTAACCGGAGAATTCAATATGAGCGACGTTAAATTCGACAAATCGAAACTTCCCAGCCGCCACACCACCGTGGGGCCCGCGCGGGCCCCCCATCGCTCCTATCTCTACGCCATGGGGGTCACCGAGGAGGAGATCTACCAGCCCCTGGTCGGCGTCGTCACCACCTGGAACGAGGCGGCGCCCTGCAACATCTCGCTGGCGCGCCAGGCCCAGGTGGTCAAGCAGGGGGTGCGCGCCGCCGGCGGCACGCCGCGCGAGTTCACCACCATCACCGTCACCGACGGCATCGCCATGGGCCACCAGGGCATGAAATCGTCCCTGGTCAGCCGCGAGGTGATCGCCGATTCGGTCGAGCTCACCATGCGCGGCCACTGTTACGACGCCATGGTGGGCCTGGCCGGGTGCGACAAGTCCCTGCCCGGCCTGATGATGGCCATGTTGCGCCTCAACGTGCCCTCGGTGTTCATGTACGGCGGCACCATCCTGCCCGGCCGCTTCAAAAACCGCGACGTCACCATCGTGGACGTGTTCGAGGCGGTGGGTAAGCACTCCACGGGCGACATGAGCGAGGCGGACCTGCACGAGCTGGAGCGCGTCGCCTGCCCGTCGGGCGGCTCCTGCGGCGGCCAGTTCACCGCCAACACCATGGCCTGCGTGTCGGAAGCCCTGGGGCTCGCCCTGCCCGGTTCGGCGGGGACGCCGGCGCCTTATGAATCCCGGGACGCCTACGCCCGGGCGTCGGGCCGCCAGGTGATGGAGCTCATCGCCCGCAACATCCGCCCCCGCGACATCGTCACCCTGGACGCGCTGGAGAACGCCGCCGTGGTCGTCGCCGCCACCGGCGGGTCCACCAACGCCGGGCTGCACCTGCCGGCCATCGCCAGCGAGGCGGGCATCGAGTTCGACCTCATGGACGTCTGCGACATCTTCAAGAAGACGCCCTACATCGCCGACCTCAAGCCCGGCGGCCGCTACGTGGCCAAGGACCTCTACGAGGCCGGCGGCGTGTCCGCCGTCATGAAGACCCTGCTGGACGCGGGCTACCTGAAGGGCGACTGCCTCACCGTCAGCGGCAAGACCCTGGCCGAGAACCTGGCCGACGTGGTGCTGTCCGGCGACCAGGACGTGATCAGGCCGGCCACCGACCCCATCAGCCCCACCGGCGGCCTGGTCGGGCTCACCGGCAACCTGGCCCCGGAAGGCAGCATCGCCAAGGTGGCGGGCACGGCCTATCGCCGGCACACCGGCCCGGCCCGCGTCTTCGACAGCGAGGAAGACTGCTACGACGCCGTGGTCAACCGCGCTTATCAGGAAGGCGACGTGCTGGTCATCCGCTACGAGGGTCCCCGGGGCGGCCCCGGCATGCGCGAGATGCTGTCCACCACGGCGGCGCTCTCCGGCCAGGGCATGGGCGCCAAGGTGGCGCTGATCACCGACGGCCGCTTCTCCGGCGGCACCCGGGGGCTGTGCGTCGGCCACGTCGGCCCCGAGGCAGCCGTCGGCGGCCCCATCGGGCTGCTCCGGGACGGGGACGTGATCCGAATCGACGCAGACGCCGGCACCATGGACGTGGAGCTAACCGACGACGAGCTGGCGGCCAGGCTGAAGGCGTGGAAGCCGAGAGCGACGGATTACCAGTCGGGCGCGTTGTGGAAATACGCCCAAGGAGTCGGCGGCGCCAACAAGGGAGCCCTCACCCACCCCGGCGCCCGCGCCGAGACCCACTGCTACGCCGACATTTGATACCAGCGGCCCTTGAAGTAAGGACCGCTGGGCGTTCATGCGCCACGCAGGCTCACGGCGCATAAGCGCCGGCGCGCGGTCGCGCTTGCCAAAGGGCGATGAGTCAAGCTCAACGCCCTTTGGTATAAAATAGATGCGGATGGGTGCCCGAGTGGTTGAAGGGACCGGTCTTGAAAACCGGCAGGGGTTAACGCTCCTCGTGGGTTCGAATCCCACCCCATCCGCCATTTTTTTTGTTTTTATTTGTAATAACAAATGATTAGG
>JADFTO010000146.1 GCA_022560215.1 Pseudomonadota bacterium
GCCTGCAGCAGCAGGTCCAGGGCGCCGCCCTCGGGAAGGGGCAGGCCGGTCTGTACCGTGAGCGTGCCCCGCGGCGTCTGCAGTTGGAACAGGCCCTGGCCCAGGCGGGCGGAGACCACGGCGGCCAAGCGGGCGCCCGGCCGCAGCCGGGTGAGCTGGGCGGAAGGATCGAGTACGGTAAGCGTCGGCCCGGGACCGGGGGCCGGTGCCGGCGGCGGCGTTGTCGGCGGCGGCGGAGGGGTGACGCTCGACATGTTCAGGTGATGAGCTTCCTGGCGATGTTCACCACATCGGCGGCGGCTTCCGAGTTGGGATGGCGGGTGAGCATGGAGCTTTGGCTGCGGATGGTCTCCCGCACCTTGCTGTCGCGGCGCACCACGCCGAGAAGGGCCGGGGATATCTTGAGAAAGCCCTCGCAGGCCTTAAGCAGGGTGTTGTAGGTGCGCTCCCCCTCGCGGGTGGAATTGGCCATGTTGACGACGATGCGGATGTCCATGTCGGGGCGTTCGATGTGGGTGACCTTGATGAAGGCATAGGCGTCGGTGAGCGACGTGGGCTCGTCGGTGGCGATCACCAGGCAGATGCCGACGTTGTGGGTGAGCCGGCGTACCGTCCGTTCGACCCCGGCGCCGAGATCGAGGATCACCTTGTCGTAGGAGGCGGCGACAAGGGCGAGGTCGTCGCTCAGGATCTGCAGCCTGCTGGGCGCGATGTCGGCCAGCCCGCCCGAGCCCGAGCGGCCCGAAACCACGTCGAATCCCCCTTCCTCGTAATACTCGATGGCCTGATTGAGCGTCAGGCGTCCGGCGATCACGTTGCCCAGGTCGCTCTTTGGCATGAGCCCGAGCTGGATATCCATGTTGGCGAGCCCGAGATCGCCGTCGAAAAGCAGGGTGCGCTTGCCGCCGAGCACCAGGGCGTGGGCCAGGGTGATGGCGAACCAGGTCTTGCCGACGCCGCCCTTGCCGGAAGCCACGGCGATCAGGTTTCGTCCCTTGATTTGGGGGGCGGGATGGGAACTCGGGGCTTGGGAAAGGGTCATGACGGGGCCATGGTGGTCTGAAATCGAGGCATGATCAAGCGGGCCTCCCTAGAGATGATCAAGCGGGCTTTCCTATACCTGCCCCACGGTCTTGATGTGCGCCTTGGGATGCACTTCGTTCTGCGACATGACCATGGTCAAGGGACGGAAGCGCTCGACGATGGAACGCACGAAGGGACGGATGGCCGGGCTGGTCAGCAGCACCGGGACCTCGCCCATCATGGCTTGGCGCTCGAAGGTGTTGCGCAGCGCGGCGATGAACTCCTGCAAGCGGCTGGGCGCCATTGAAAGCTGGCGGTCGTCGCCGCTGCCGACCAGGGATTCGGCGAAGGACTGCTCCCATTCCGGCGACAGGGTGACCAGGGGGATGTATCCCTGCTCGGAGACGTTCATGTCGCTGATCTGGCGGGCCAGGCGGGCGCGCACGTGCTCGGTGATCAGGATGACGTTGCGGGACTGGCCGCAGGCCTCGGAAATGCCCTCCAGGATGGTCGGCAGGTCCCTGATGGAGATGCGCTCCTCCAGCAGGTTCTGGAGCACCCGTTGGATGCCGCCCACCGAGATCTGGTTGGGGATCATCTCGGAAACAAGTTTCTGATGCTCCTTGTCCAGGTCGTCTATGAGCTTCTGGGTCTCGGCGTAGGAGAGCAGTTCCGCCATGTTGTCCTTGATCACCTCGGTGAGGTGGGTGGTGATCACCGTGGACGGATCGACCACGGTGTAGCCGCGGAACAGGGCCTCTTCCCGGTTGGATTCCTCGATCCACATGGCGGGCAGGCCGAAGGTGGGTTCGCTTGTCTTTTCCCCGGGCAGGGTGATGTCCTCGCCGCGCGGGTCCATGACCAGGAGCATGTTGGGCCGGAGTTCCCCGCCCCCGGCCTCGATTTCCTTGACATGCATGACGTAGGCGTTGGCGGGAAGCTGCATGTTGTCCTGGATGCGCACGCTGGGCATGACGAAGCCCACATCGGCGGCCATCTGGCGGCGCAGGGCCTTGATCTGGTCGGTCAGCCGCTGGCCCTCGCGTTGGGAGCTGATCAGGGTCAGCAGCCCGTAGCCCAGTTCCAGCCTCAGGTAGTCGATGCGCAGCGCCGACGCGATGGGTTCCTCCGCCGCCTTGGAGGGTTCGATGGCCTCCTTCTCGGCCTTCTCCAGCTCTATCTTCTCTACCTTCTTCAGCCCCTTGTTCACGTACCAGGCGATGCCTCCGGTCACGGCCGAGAGCGAAAGGAAGGGGAAGGCCGGGATGCCCGGCAGCAGGGCCAGGGAGCCGAGCAGGAAGGAACACAGACCGAGCACCCTCGGTTGCCCGCCGAGTTGCCCGAAGAGGGCCTTGTCCATGGCCCCCCTGACGCCCGACTTGGTGACCACGAGGCCGGCGGCGGTGGACACGATGAGGGCCGGAATCTGGGTCACCAGGCCGTCGCCGACGGTCAGCCGGGTGTAGGTATCCGCCGCCTGGGCGAAGCTGAGGTCCATCTGCACGACGCCGATGATTATGCCGGCGATGATATTTATGAAGGTGATCAGGAGGCCGGCGATGACGTCTCCGCGCACGAACTTGGCGGCGCCGTCCATGGCGCCGAAGAAGCTGCTTTCGTCCTCCAGGTCCCGGCGCCGCTGGCGGGCCTCGTCCTCTTCGATCAGTCCGGTCGACAGATCGGCGTCGATGGCCATCTGCTTGCCGGGCATGGCGTCGAGCGTAAAGCGGGCCGAGACCTCGGCGATGCGGGTGGCGCCCTTGGTGATGACGATGAAGTTGACGATGACCAGGATCGCGAAAACGATGATTCCGATGACGAAATTGTCGCCCATGACGAAGCCGCCGAATGCCTCGATGACCCGTCCGGCGGCATCGGTCCCCTCGTGCCCGTGGGCGAGGATGAGCCGCGTCGAGGCCAAGTTGAGGGACAGCCGGACCATGGTGGCGAGCAGCAGCACCGTCGGAAAGGCGTTGAACTGCAACGGCTTTTCGACGAACAGCGCGGTCAACAGGATGAGCACCGAGAAACTGATGGAAAAGGCCAGGCTGACGTCCATCAGCCAGCGGGGCAGGGGCAGGATCAGGACCACCAGGATGGTGATGACGCCGAGCGCCAGGGCGATGTCGCCGCGGCTTAAGACGGACTTTATTATTGCGCGGAAATCGATGCCGCTCGCGGGCGCCGCTGCGGGGGGAGCCTCGGCCATTCTAGTCCCTAAGCAACTGGTTGGTCTCTAAGCAACCGGGCGGTCGGATTCACCGGGCATGGGCACGGAAAATCCCTGTCCGGTGTACTGCTTCAGCTTGTTGCGCAGCGTGCGGATGGAAATGCCGAGGATGTTGGCGGCATGTGTCCTGTTCCCCAGGCAGTGATGCAGGGTGTCGATGATGAGGCCGCGCTCGACGTCGGACACGGTGCGCCCGACCAGCCCCTTGGCGCCGTTGTCCTTCTCCGCCGCCGAGGTGCCGGAGAGAGCGTTGGTGAGCAGGATCGACCCGGGCTCGATCTTGTCGCCCGACTCCAGCAGCACGGCGCGGTGCATGGCGTTCTCGAGCTCGCGCACGTTGCCGGGCCAGGCATGGTGGCGCAACAATTTCTTGGAATCGGACGACAGCGGCAGGGGGGGCACTCCGTTGGCTTCGGCGTATTTCTTGATGAAATGCTCGGCCAGCACATCGATGTCGCCGGGGCGCTCCGAAAGGGGCGGGATTTTCAGGTTGACCACGTTGAGGCGGAAGTAGAGGTCATCGCGGAAGCGCCCGGCGGCCACTTCTTCCTCCATGTTGCGGTTGGAGGTGGCGACGATGCGTGCGTCCACCTTGACCGGCTTGGAGCCGCCGATGCGGTCGATTTCGCGTTCCTGGACGACGCGCAAAATCTTGGCCTGAAGCGCCGGCGCCATCTCGCTTATTTCGTCGAGCAGCAGGGTGCCGCGGTTGGCCTCCTCGAACTTGCCCAGGCGCCGGGCCACGGCGCCCGTGAAGGCTCCCTTCTCGTGGCCGAAGAGTTCGGATTCGAGGAGGGTTTCCGGGATGGCGGCGCAATTCACGGCGACGAAGGGGGCGTCGGCGCGCCGGCTTTTGGCGTGCACGTAGCGGGCCAGAAGTTCCTTGCCGGTTCCGGACCCTCCGGTGATCAGGATGGAGGCGTCGCTGCCGGCCACCCGCTTGGCCATCTCCAGGACGTCCCCCATGGCGGGGTCCTTGTGGATGATGGCGTGGCTTTCCTCGGCGACGGCGCTGAGCACGGCGGCGATGAGATCCGCGCTCGGGGGCAGAGGGATATATTCCTTGGCTCCCGCCTTGATGGCGTTGACCGCGGACCGGGTGTCGGTGCCGACGCCGCAGGCGACCACGGGCACCGTGATCCGTTCCCCGTTCAGGCTTTCGATGAGGGAGGCCACGTCCAGGCTCACGTCGATCATCACCAGGTCCGCGCCTTGGCCGTCGCGCAAGGCCTTGAGGCCGCTTTCGATGTCGTCGGCCTGGGCCACCTTGGCGCCGCGGGAAAGGGCGATCTTTCCGGCCGTGCCGATCTGGCCCGCGAGGGAGCCGATGATGAGTAACCGCATCTTTCCGTTCTCCCTAGTCGAAGTACCTGACGCGCTTGGATGGCGGCAGGATGCTGTTCAACAGCATCTCGAGCCGGCGCGGATTTTCCTGCCTGCCGATGGAGGCCGCCGCCATCAGGTACACGTTGTTGACCATGGATTCTTCCGCCGAGTTGCGCTCCAGCTTCGCCGCCAGGGGCGTGAAGGCCATGTTGGCGAGCACGACGCCGTAGAAGGTGGTGAGCAGGGCCACCGCCATGGACGGCCCGATGGTGGAGGGATCATCCAGTCTGCTCAGCATCTGCACCAGGCCGATGAGGGTGCCGATCAAGCCCATGGCGGGGGCGAAGTCGGCGGCCTTGCGCAGCACGCTCGAGCTTTTGATGTGCCGGGACACGGTGGCGTTGATGTCGCGGCGCATGATGGATTCCACCTCCTCGCCCGGCGTCCCGTCGACGACCATTGTGATGCCCTTATGCAGGAAGGGCTCTCCCTCCGCCTCGCCCAGTTCGTCCTGGAGAGCCAGCACCCCCTTCTTGCGCGCCAGATCGGCGATCTTCAGGACATGGATCGCCGCTTCCGAGGGGTCGCGGGTGCTGTGCACAAAGGTCTTCAGGATGACACCCGCGGTGCGGCCCATCTCCGAGAGCGAGAAACACACGGTGGTGACGCCCAAGGTGCCGCCGAAAACGATCAGGATGGCGGGTATGTTGAAAAACGATTCCGGCGTGCCGCCGAGGGCGATCGCCGTGGACAGCAACCCGAACCCGACGATCAGCCCGAGGACCGTGGCCAGGTCCATGGATTTCCTTGCCGACTGAATGTCGCCGTTAGCCATGGCGGGAGGTCACGTCCTATCCGTCTTGATGATCTCTGTCATGGTCACGCCAAGGCGGTCCTCGACGACCACGACCTCGCCGCGGGCGACGAGCCGGTTGTTGATGTAGATGTCGATCGCCTCGCCCACCTTGCGGTCCAGTTCGATCACGGCGCCGAGGCCCATCTTGAGGAGCTGGCTCACGTGCATGGGAGTCTTGCCGAGCACGGCGGAAACTTTAATCGGGATTTCATAGACCGGTTCCAGGTCTTGGGCGCTGCGGGGCGGGTCCGGGATTTCCCGCATCTGCAGTTCTTGGGAAGGTTCCTCGGAGGTCTCCGCCGGTTGGGGCGCCTCCTCGAGCTCCTGGAAATCGAGGGCGTTCGCTTCCCCGGAGGGCTCTGCGTTCACCTCCGCCGGGAGTCCGTCCGCCGGCTTACCCTCCGCCGCCGGTTCCGTCTGGGGTTCGGGCGGGGCGTCCTCCGCAACTTCTTCGCCGGTCTCTTCTTCGGCCATAACCATCTCCTCCGATCAGCCGTTCCCGGGCTCTTCCCCGGACGTGCCTGCGTTCCCGTCGAGGGCCTGGGCGCCGCCGCCGCCCGCCTCGGGCGGTGGCGCCGATTCCGGCGCTTCGGCGTCCGTGTCCGGATCACCCGCCGCCGGCCCGCTTTCGTCCCCGGCGCCCTGGTCCCCGCCGCCGATGTTCTGTTCGATGATGAGGTCGATATCCTTCCACATGGCGCCGGTGTTTCTCTCGGCGCCGCCTTCTTTCCATTCGATCTTGCAATCGCCGAGGGCCATGTCGGCATCCCCCAGCACCGTCAGCTTTCCCTCGCAGCCCTTGATCAGCGAGTCGATCCTTTGCTCCAGGCCGGGCCTCAACTCCTCGCTGACGCGGACCGTGACCTTGGGTTCCTCCATCACCTTTTCCATGGTCGTCACGACCAGATTCTCAATTTCCCCGAGGGCGTTTTTCCGGTTGAGGTCCGGGAACAGCTTGCGGGCGACGGTGGCGGCGACGGAGATGGCGCTCTTGAGCATCGTCTCGTTGGTTTTTTCCTGGGTCCGGAAGAGCTCGCTTAAGCCTCCTTCGATCGCCGCCAAGGCGTCCGCGATTTTCCGTTCGCTGGCGTCCGCGGCCTCATTCGCGCCCTCCTGCCTGCCGGCGGCGAAGGCTTCCTCGCGGGCCGCGTTGAGCTCGTCCTCGCTGTAGGTGGGCGCTTCCTCCTTGACGGGCTCGGCCTCTTCGACGATTTCTTCCTGTTTCGGTTCGGGCGCCTGGTAGTTGTCGAAGTCGGTCTCGAAGATGAATTTTCTTGCTGCCGTCATCGCCTATGACTCCAAGGTGCGGGCTTCATTATAGCGACGGTTTCCATCGTACTCGACCGGCGTCTGGCTTTAGAGCGGGTCAGGATTGATAGGAACCATTTGACCGGGATTATTTTGTCCCGTGGCTAGGCACGCTCCGAAAGGCGATGCTTGCGCATCGGATGAGGGGCGTAACGACGCCACGGGGCAAAAGAA
>JADFTO010000005.1 GCA_022560215.1 Pseudomonadota bacterium
ACGTGGCCCGCGCCATCTTCGAGAAATGGGAGCTCGACTTCGCCGTCGTCGGCCGCACCACCGACAGCGGCCGCATGGTCCTGAAGATGGGCGGAGACGTGGTCGCCGACCTGCCCATCGACCCGTTGGCCCTGGCCTCTCCCGAATACGACCGCCCGTGGACGAAAGCGCCGGAGCCCATGCCCACCCCGACCATCTTACCGGGCGATGACGTATCCCCCATCGACATGCTGCGCCGCCTGCTGGCCAAACCCGACCTCGCCTCGAAACGCTGGATCTGGGAACAGTACGACCACATGGTCATGGCCGATACGCTGGGATCCGGCCGGCCCGGCGGCGGCGCCGCCGTGGTCCGCGTCCACGGCACCAAGAAGGCGCTCGCCCTCACCACCGACTGCACGCCCAGGTATTGCAAGGCCGACCCGGTGGAAGGCGGACGTCAGGCGGTGGCGGAGGCGTGGCGCAACCTCACCGCCGTCGGCGCCCAGCCGCTCGCCATCACCGATTGCCTCAACTTCGGCAACCCGGAAAAGCCCGACATCATGGGACAGTTCGTCGGCTGCGTCGAAGGCATGGCCGAGGCCTGCCGGGCGCTGGACTTCCCCGTGGTGTCGGGCAACGTGTCGTTCTACAACGAGACCGAGGGCCGGGCCATCCCGCCGACGCCCGCCATCGGCGGCGTCGGGCTCCTCGACGACGCGAGAGGCGCCGTCACCCTGGCCTTCGGCGAGGCGGGCCAGGCCCTGATCCTGATCGGCGACACCAGGGGGCATCTGGGCGCGTCCCTCTACCTGCGCGAGATCGAGGGCCGGGACGAGGGCGCCCCGCCGCCCGTGGACCTGGCCGCCGAACGCCGGAACGGCGACCTGGTCCGGGCCCTGATCACGGACGGCCTCATCGCCGCCTGCCACGACCTCGCCGACGGGGGGCTGGCCGTCGCCGTCGCCGAAATGGCCCTGGCCGGCGGCATGGGCGCGGCGCTGGAGGTGGCGGCGGATGGGATTCCCCTGCACGCCTGGCTTTTCGGCGAGGACCAGGGGCGCTACCTGCTCTCAGCCGCCGACCCGGCCGCGGTGCTGGCCAGGGCCGGCGAGGCCGGGGTGCCGGCCAGGCGGATCGGCGTCACCGGCGGTTCGGAGTTGACTGTCGGCGCCAGCCACGCCATATCCCTATCGGACTTGCGGGACGCACACGAAAGCTGGCTGCCCGCCTACATGGCGACGCCTTAGGACGGGGCACTTATCTCATGGCAATGGACGCCGCCGAGATCGAACGCATGATCAAAGACGCCATCCCCGACGCGGACGTGGCCCTGGAAGACCTGCGCGGCGACGGGGACCATTACTCGGCCCGCGTGGTGTCCGCCTCCTTCGAGGGCAAGACCCGCGTCCAGCAGCACCAGATGGTCTACGCCGCGCTTCAAGGCAAGATGGGCGGCCAGCTGCACGCCCTGGCCCTGCAAACCGGCACGCCCGAGTGACCTTTTAGAGACCGTAAGGACAGCAAGATGAACGACGTTTCCTCCCACGACCGAATCCAAGGCGAAGTCGACGATTTCCCGGTGGTCCTGTTCATGAAGGGCTCGCCCATGTTCCCCCAATGCGGGTTCTCGGCGGCCGTGATCGAGGCCCTGACCACCCTGGAGGTCAAGTTCAAGGGCATCGACGTGCTCACGGACCCGGAGCTGCGCGAAGGCATCAAGTCCTTCTCCAACTGGCCCACCATCCCCCAGCTCTACGTCAAGGGGGAGTTCGTCGGCGGCTGCGACATCGTGCGCGAGATGTTCGAGTCGGGCGAGCTCAAGGAACTCCTGGACTCCAAGGGAATCCAGACCGCCGCCTGACGCCTGCGCGCGCTGATGCGCGGCGGCGGCACTCTCAATCGGGGGAAAGGGGCGCGCCTCAGCGCGAGTAGTATTCGATCACCAGGTTGGGTTCCATGCGCACCGGGTAGGGCACGTCCGCCAACTGGGGCGTGCGCAGGAAGGTGCCCCGCATCTTCTGGAAGTCCACGTTGACGTAATCGGGCAGGTCCCGTTCCGCGGAGCCGACGGCCTCCAGCACCAGGGGCATGTCGCAGGACTTCGCAATGACCTCGATCACGTCGCCTTCTTCCACCAGGTAGGACGGGATATTGACCCGTTTGCCGTTGACCTTGACATGGCCGTGGTTGACGAACTGGCGGGCGGAGAAGACCGTGGGCACGAACTTCATGCGGTAGACCACCGCGTCCAGGCGCCTTTCCAAGAGCCCGATCAGGTTCTCCGACGTGTCGCCGCGGACCCGGGCGGCCTTCTTATAGTAGCGGCGGAACTGGCGTTCGGTGATGTTGCCGTAATAGCCCTTGAGCTTCTGCTTGGCCATGAGCTGGGTGCCGTAGTCGGACGTCTTGCGGCGGCGCTGCCCGTGCTCGCCGGGGCGGTAGTCGCGGGTGTTGACGGGGCTTTTGGGGCGGCCCCAGAGGTTGACCCCGAGGCGCCGGTTGATCTTGTACTTGGACTCGATTCGCTTGGTCATGGATGGGTCCGATCCGGGGGTTCCCTATGACGCGCAGCTCCCGCCCCCGGGCGGCGAGGGCGAAGGCGGCGGAGTATACCCATCCCCGAATGTACGTCAACCGCGCTAAGGATAATTCCATTCAAATGGAATTCGCCCTAGATTCTGCCTTTGGCCGCTCTCGGCCTGCGCGGGCTTATCGCATGTTTCCACTTACGTGGAAAATGCTCCAGGGGAAAGGCCGGGAAGCTCAAACAGATTCCAGTTCCGTATCCCAGTACAGGAAGTCGCACCAGCTTTGATGCAGGTAATTGGGAGGAAAGCCGCGTCCGTTTTCCTGTAATTCGAAGTTGGTCGGCCGGCGCGGGCTGCGCACGGGATGGATTCCCGATTCCTCGGGCAGGCGTTGGCCCTTGCGCAGGTTGCAGGACTCGCAGGCCGCGACCACGTTGTTCCAGACGGTCCTGCCGCCGCGCGAGCGCGGCACGATGTGATCGAAGGTCAGTCTTTCGGCGGGCAGGGAGGTGGCGCAATACTGGCACGAGAAGCGGTCCCGCAGGAACACGTTGAACCGGGTGAAGGCCGGCTGGCGCGTCATGGGCACGTAATCCTTGAGCGAGATGACGCTGGGCAGCGGCATCGTCAGGCTCGGGGAATGCACGAACATGTCGTATTCGGAGACCACGTTGACGCGCTCGAGAAACACCGACTTGACCGCGTCCCGCCACGACCACAGGGACAGGGGGAAGTAGCTCAACGGCCGGAAGTCGGCGTTGAGGACCAAGGCCGGAGACCTGTCCAGGGAAATCGTCACCTCTGCCCTCCCTTAAAACGGGGGGGAGCATACAATGCGTCGCCCTTATTTATCAAACACCTAATGGCGGACCCTCGGGGGCGAGGCGGCTTTAAATGCCGGCCAGCGGGCGGTCAGGCGGGCGGGCGCCCGAACACCCGGCCGAGGAATTCCATGCCCAGTCTCAGGCCATCGGCGCCGATGCCGTGGCCGAGGCCCGGGCAAACGTGGGAGTCGACGTCCAGGCCGTTGGCCTCCAGCGCCTCCACCGCGCCGGCGAGGGAGGAAAACGGCACCACCGGGTCGGCGTCCCCGTGGACCAGCATCACCGGCGGCCGGGACCTGATCTCGGCGGCCAGTCGTTCGGGCCCCACCAGCATGCCCGAATAGCCGAGGATGCAGGCCACGGGGGCCGCCCGCCTGAGGCCCACGTGAAGGGACATCATGGTTCCTTGCGAAAAGCCGACCAGGGCCAGGCGGTCCGCGCCCAGGCCGTGCGCCTCCAGGGTCTCGTCGATGAAGGCGTCCAGGATGGGCGCCGCCCGGCGGACGCCGTCCAGGCGGATGTTCAAGTCCTGGATGGAGAACCACTGCCGGCCCGTGGGGCCTAAGTCGAAGGGAAAGGGCGCATGGGGGGACAGGAACAGGGCGCCGGGCAGGGTCTTTTGGAAGGAAGGCGCGAGCCCGATCAGGTCGTTCCCGTCCGCCCCCACCCCGTGCAGGAAGAGGACCACCTGTTCAGGCGCGCCGCCCGCCGCCGGCTCCAAGACCGGGCCTTCCAGTGTTTCCGCCATCAGCTTCCCCTCGCTCTCCCGGCACGTCCATCCATGCTAATGTCATCCCATGACAGGTCCCGCCGAGGCAAGCCCCGTGGTCACCCGCTTCGCGCCCAGCCCGACGGGATACCTGCACCTGGGCCACGCCTATTCGGCCCTGTTCGCGGAGGCCCGGGCGCGGGAATCGGGGGGGCGTTTCCTGCTCCGCATCGAGGACATAGACCAGGGCCGCTGCCGGCCCGAATTCGAAGACGCCATTCTCCAGGACCTCGATTGGCTGGGGCTGGGCTGGGAAACCCCCGTCAGGCGCCAATCGGAGCACATGGAGGACTACGCCCAGGCGCTCGAGCGCCTGGACGGCCTGCTTTACCCCTGCTTCTGCACCAGGAAGGAGATCAACGAGGAGATCGCCGAGGCCGCCCGCGCCCCCCACGGGCCGGACGGCCCCCTTTATCCCGGCACCTGCCGGGACATGGACCCGGCCGGGCGCGCCCGGCTCATGGCCGCCGGCAAGCCATATGCCCTGCGCCTGGACATGGGGCGGGCCATGGCGGCGGTCCCGGGCCTGACCTGGCGGGACCGGGAAAGGGGCACGGCGTGCGCCGATGGGCGCCCCTTCGGCGACGTCGTCCTGGCCCGCAAGGACACGCCCACCAGCTATCACCTGGCCGTCACCATCGACGACCACCTGCAGGGCGTGACCCTGGTCACCCGCGGCCAGGACCTGTACGCCGCCACCCATGTGCAGCGCCTGTTGCAAGGCCTATTGGGACTGGACACGCCCGGCTACCACCACCACCGGCTGCTCGGCGGCCCATCGGGCAGGCGCCTGGCCAAGCGGGACCAGTCGCTGACCATCCGCGCCTTGCGCCGATCGGGGAAATCGGCCGCGGAGGTGCGGGCCCTGGCCGGTCACCCCTGATCCGGGCCCGGGAGCGCTTTCCCCGGCGGGCGCCGCCGGTCAAGGTTGTCAACCGCCTCCCCTTGTGCGAGCCTTGTGGCTTATTCGGGAGAACGCCTCGCCGAGCCATGGACATTACCGTCACAAAGACCGGCGACGACGCCTATACCGTGTCCATCGGCGGCAATGATCTGGTCATCGACGGCAACGACCTGAAGCGGCTCTTGCGGGAAGGCGCCAAGCACCTGGCCGCCGGCGCCACGGAAGAGGCAAGCCTGGAAGAGAAAACCGCCCGCTTCGTCCGCCGGATCAAGGCCGCCGACGACATCAGGATCCAGAAGCTGCTCGGTATCGCCGACCACGGCGACGTCCTCGTGCTCCTGAAGGCCGCCGAGGGCGACAAGGAGATGTTGAACAAGCTCTACGGAAACATGAGCAAACGGTCGCGCAAGATGTGCGAGGAAGACCTGGACTTCAGTTTCAAGGACAGCGTCCCCGACGCCGAGGTGGAGACGGCCATCCAGCGCCTCTCCGAGGCCGCAAACAAATTGGAGAAACAGGGAACCTAGGGGGTCAGGCCGCCGCCCTTTTGCGTTTCTTGACGGTGGTGTTGTAGGCCCTGTCGCAGTGTTCGGGGCAATAGGGCTTGTCCGGGGCCACGGACTTGCCGCAGAACCGGAACGCCTCCGTTCCCGGATCGCCCTCGGGCCAACTGCACATGCCGGATTTCAGATTCTCCAGCTTGACCACGTCGGCCCGGCGATCCTTTCTGACAATCGGGGAGTCGCGCTTCTGCAATCCGATGCGGTGGACCTTGCCGATGACCGCGTTCTTGGTGACGCTCAAGCGGCGTCCGATTTCACTGGCCGAAAGGCCCCGGTCCCAATAGGCGATAAGCGCGCCGATCCGTTTGGCTGTCCAATCCATCAGTTATCTCCCGCGGGTGTGGTCCCGGGCGTGCCGTCCCGGCAAGGGGCTTGTCTGCAACATCATGGGGTGTTTTACAATATTTGCCATTGCCGGACAAGGGTTCCACAAAATGTAGTGTTAAGGGTGGATTTCCTGCCCGGCCGCCCCCCCGCGTCCGGAATTATTTCCTTCCCTGCTTGGCCCATGGCTATACTTTAACCCGGATCGCGAGGAAGTCGCCATGACGAAAAAGCCCCTGGACGAATGGCGGGAGAAGGCGCGTGCCGAACTCGCGGGGGCGCCGCCTGAAGACCTGGCATGGACCACGCCCGAAGGCATTCCGCTGAAGCCCCTTTACACCGCCCACGACCTGGAAGGCATGGAGCTGATCCACACCATGCCCGGATCGGCGCCCTATCTCAGGGGGCCATGGGCCACCATGTACGCCAACCGCCCCTGGACCATCCGCCAGTACGCGGGGTTCTCCACCGCCGAGGAATCCAACGCCTTCTACCGGGACAACCTGGAAGCGGGGCAAAAGGGCCTGTCCGTGGCCTTCGACCTGGCCACCCACAGGGGATACGATTCCGATCACCCGCGTGTCGTCGGCGACGTGGGCAAGGCCGGGGTCGCAATCGATTCCGTCGAGGACATGAAAATCCTCTTCGACGGCATCCCCCTGGACCGCATCAGCGTCTCCATGACCATGAGCGGCGCCGTCCTGCCGGTGCTGGCGGGCTTCATCGTCGCCGGCGAGGAACAGGGCGTCGGCCGGGACAAGCTGTCCGGCACCATCCAGAACGACATCCTCAAGGAGTTCATGGTCCGCAACACCTATATCTATCCGCCCGCGCCTTCCATGCGCATCGTCGCCGACATCATCGAGTACGCGGCCCGGCACATGCCGCGCTTCAATTCCGTCTCGGTGTCGGGCTACCACCTGCAGGAGGCGGGCGCCACCATCGTCCAGGAGCTGGCCTATACCCTGGCCAACGGGCTGGAATACGTGCGCGCCGCGCTGGGCAAGGGGCTGGACGTGGACGACTTCGCGCCCCGGGTCAGCTTCTTCTTCAACGTGGGCATGAATTTTTTCATGGAGATCGCCAAGCTGCGCGCGGCAAGGCTGTTGTGGTTCGAGCTCATGGCCGGGTTTGGCCCTAAGGACCCGCGCTCGTCCATGCTGCGCACCCATTGCCAGACCTCGGGCGTGTCCCTGACGGAAAAGGACCCCTACAACAACGTGGTGCGCACCACCATCGAGGCCCTGGCAGCGGTGTTGGGCGGCACCCAGAGCCTGCACACCAACGCCCTGGACGAGGCCCTCGGCCTGCCCACGCCGTTCTCGGCCCGCATCGCGCGCAACACCCAGCTCATCCTGGCCGAGGAAACGGGCATCACCCACGTCGCCGATCCCCTGGGCGGCAGCTTTTACATAGAAAGCCTGACCCAATCGCTGGCCACCGAGGCCCGCAAGCTGATCGCCGAGGTCGAAGAGCTGGGCGGCATGACGCGCGCCGTGGAGGCCGGCCTTCCCCAGCGCCAGATCGAGGAATCCGCGGCCCTCAAGCAGGCCCGCATCGACCGCGGGGAGGAAACCGTGGTCGGGGTCAACAAGTACCGCCCAGAGGAGGCTACCCAAGTCGACATCCTGGAAGTGGACAACACCGAAGTCCGCAAGATTCAGATCGCCCGCCTCAAGTGGGTCAGGGAGGCCCGCGACGAGGCCGTCCTGGCAACCGCCCTCCAGGCGCTTGCCGCCGCCGCCAGGGCCGGGGAAGGCAACCTGCTGGAGCTTTCCATCGTGGCGGTCAGGGCCCGGGCCACGGTGGGCGAGGTTTCCCAGACCCTGGGCCAGGTCTTCACCCGGCACCGGGCGACCGTCAGGTCCATCTCCGGGGTCTACGGCGCGGCCTGCGAGGACGACGAGGACTTCCAGGCCATCCGCCGGCAGGTGGAGGCCTTCGCCAAGAGGAGCGGCCGCCGGCCGCGCCTGCTGGTGGTCAAGATGGGCCAGGACGGGCACGACCGGGGGGCCAAGGTCATCGCCACGGCCTTCGCCGACATCGGCTTCGAGGTGGACTTGGGCGCCCTCTTCCAGACGCCCGAGGAAGTCGCCCAGGAAGCCTTGGAGAACGACGTCCACGTCATCGGCGTCTCCACCCAGGCGGGGGGACACAAGACCATGGTGCCGGCCTTGATCGAACGACTGGAGGAAAATGGCTCGGGCGACATCGTGGTGGTCTGCGGCGGGATCATTCCCAAGCGGGACCACCAGGTCCTGTTCGATTGCGGGGTCGCCGCCATCTTCGGGCCCGGCACCCATATCCCGACCGCCGCGGCCGAAGTCATGGACATCATTCGCAAGCGGCGGAAGGCGGCATAGCGACCCTCCCGGCCAGCGGCCATGACCAAGACCCCCGACAACACGCCAGCCCCCGGCGAGGGGACGGAACGGGAAGCAGCGATCCTCGGGGTCGTCGGGGATCTCACGACCGATCTCCACCCCGGGCGGGCCGTGCCGGTCGCCCTCGATTCGGCGCTGGACCGGGACCTGGGGCTGGACAGCCTGGCCCGGGCGGAGCTGCTGGTGCGCATCGAGGACGCCTTCGACGTGACCCTGTCCGAACACGTCCTCGCCCGCGTCGAGACGCCCCGGGACCTGCTCAGGGAAGTGCTCGGCGCCGGCGGCTCCAAGGGACCCTCCATGCCCCTTGGATCGTCCGGGATCGACCTCGGAGAAGCGGAAGCGCCGCCCCTGGGCGCCTCGACCCTCGTCGACGTTCTGGACTGGCACGTCTCGGCCCATCCGGACAGGCTTCACATCCGGCTCTATGACGACGACGGCGACGGCGAGGCGATCACGTATTCGGACCTCCACCAGGGGGCGGAACGGGTGGCGGCCGGGTTGCAGCGGCATGATCTGCGCCCCGGGGAGGCCGTGATCATCATGCTGCCCACCGGGCGCGAATACTTTTACAGCTTCTTCGGCATCCTGCTCGCCGGCGGGGTTCCCGTCCCCATCTATCCGCCGACGCGGCTTTCCCGGCTCGAGGACCACCTGCGCCGCCACGCCGGCATCGTGGAGAACTGCCAGGCCGGCATTCTCATCACCCAGCCGGACGCAAAGCGGATCGCCGGCCTCATGTCCTCCCAAGCCGAAAGCCTGAGGACGGTGGCGACGGTGGACGAGCTGTCGTCTGGCGGCGGCGTGCCCGACCGGCCGGCCCTCGGCGCCCGGGACACGGCCTTCCTGCAATACACGTCGGGCAGCACGGGGCGGCCCAAGGGCGTGGTGCTCAGCCACGCCAACCTGCTCGCCAACATCCGGGCCCTGGGCGAAGCCATGGAGGTGACGCCCGCCGATGTCTTCGTGAGCTGGCTGCCCCTCTACCACGACATGGGCCTGATCGGCGCCTGGCTCGGCAGTTTCCATTACGCGATGCCGCTGGTCATCATGTCGCCGCTCGCCTTCCTGAGCCGTCCCAGGCGGTGGCTTTGGGCCATGCACCGCTATCGGGGCACTTTGTCGGCGGCCCCCAACTTCGCCTACGAGCTCTGCCTCAGGAGCATCAAGGACAAGGATCTGGCGGACCTGGACCTCGCATCCTGGCGCCTCGCCCTCAACGGGGCCGAGGCGGTAAGCCCCGACACCCTGGAACGTTTCGGCCGGCGTTTCGCCGCCTGCGGTTTCCGTCCCCAAGCCCTGGCCCCGGTCTATGGCCTGGCCGAGTGTTCCGTCGGCCTCACCTTCCCGCCCCTGGGCCGGGGTCCGCTGATCGACCGCGTCAAGCGCCTGGAATTCACCACCACCGGCCGCGCCCGGCCCGCGGCCGAATCGGACGCCAAGGCGCTCAAGTTCGTGGCCGCCGGCCCGCCGCTGCCCGGGCACCAGATCCGCATCATCGACTCGGGAGGCAGGGAGCTGCCCGAGCGCCGGCAAGGGCGGCTCCAGTTCACCGGCCCCTCGGCCACCAGCGGCTATTTCCGCAACGCGGCCGAGACCCGCCGCCTGTTCGACGGCGAGTGGTTGGATTCGGGGGACCTCGCCTACATCGCCGGCGGCGACGTCTACATCACCGGGCGGGTCAAGGACGTGATCATCCGCGCCGGCCGCAACATTTACCCCGAGGAGCTGGAAGAAGCCGTCGGCGACGTGCCCGGCATCCGCAAGGGCAACGTGGCCGTCTTCGGCACCAAGGACGCGGCCTCGGGCACCGAAAGGCTGGTCGTGCTCGCCGAAACCCGGAAAAGGGACCCGGGCGACCGGGAGGCCCTGCGCCTGATCATCAACGGGCTCGCCCAGGACCTGATCGAAGCCCCGCCCGACGAAGTGGTCCTGGCGCCCCCCAACACCGTGCTTAAGACCTCCAGCGGGAAAATCCGGCGCGCCGCCAGCCGGGAAATCTACGAGCGCGGCCTGATCGGCAAGCCGCGCCGGGCCGTCTGGTGGCAGATGGCGCGGCTGGCGCTGGACGCCCAGGCCTCCCGACTTCGGCGGGCAAGGAGCCGGATCGCCGCCGGACTGTTCGCGGCCTACGCCTGGAGCCTGCTTCTGGCGCTGGTCCCGCCCACCTGGCTGTTGGTCTGGGCCCTGCCCGGCCTCGCCAGGCGCTGGGCGGTGGCGCGGGCCGCGGTCGCCATCCTGGCCCGCGCCACCGGCACCCCCCTCACGGTGCGGGGGCTGGAGAACTTGCCATCAGGCGCTTGCGTGATCGTGTCCAATCACGCGAGCTACCTGGACGGCCCCCTCATGGCCGCCGTCCTGCCCCGCCCGGTCGCCTTCGTCGTCAAGGCGGAACTGACGGACCAGTTCGTGTCCCGCGTCTTCCTCGGCCGCCTGGGGGCCGAGTTCGTCGAGCGGTTCGACAGGGAAAAGGTGCTCGACGACGCCCGCAAGGTGGCCGGCCTGGCCCGGGCCGGCCGCTCGCTCATGTTTTTCGCCGAAGGCACCGTCGTGCGCATGCCCGGCCTGCTGCCCTTCTACATGGGCGCCTTCGTGACGGCGGCGGAGGCCGGCGTCCCGGTGGTCCCCATCGCCATCCGGGGGACGCGCTCCATGCTTCGCGACGATTCCGGCTTCCCCCGCCCGGGCGCCATCACCGTCACCATAGGGGAGCCCATCGAGGGGAGCGGGGGAAACACTTGGGCCTCGGCGCTGAAGCTCCGCGACGCGGCCCGGGCCTATATCCTAAGCCACTGCGGGGAGCCCGACCTGGAACGGGAGGGCTCGCCCCTCCCGGAACCGGCGGCCAAGGGGTCCGAACCCTCGACAAGGCTTGGGCGGCCGCCCCTCAGGCGTTCAGGTCCTCGCCGGCGGCGGCGCGGCGGATGAGCGCGATGGTCTCCTCGAGGCCGTAAACGGCGATGAACGAACCCATGCGCGGCCCCTGGGACTGGCCGAGGAGGATTTCGTAGAGGGCCTTGAACCATGATTTCAGGTCGGGGAAGGGGTGGCGCTTGCCGACCTCGTAGACCTCGGTCTGGATGGCCTCGGAATTCGAGTCCCCGGGCAGGGCCTCGAGCACGCCCGCCAGGTCCACGAGGGCCGCCTTTTCTTCTTCCGTCGGCGGCCGGTAGCGCTTTCCGGGCTTGACGAAATCCTGGTAGTAGGTGATGGCGTGGTCCACCAGCCGGTCCATGATGGGCGAGGATTGGGGCTTCGCTCCCGGCCGGTAGCGGCTGATGAAATGCCAGAGAACAGCCGGGTCCTCGGTGTTGCAGACGCTGGCCAGGTTCAACAGCACGCCGAAGGTGACGCGGGCGTCCAGGGCGGGCGGGCGGCCCCGGTGGATGTGCCAGACCGGGGCCTCGAGGCGCTTGGCCTCGTCCAGGCCGGGGTACGCCTCCAAATGCTGGAGGTAATCGTCGACGCTTTTCGGGATGACGTCGAAGTGGAGCCTTTTGGCCGCCTTCGGCTTCTGGTACATGAAAAGCGACAGGCTCTCGGCGGGCGCGTAGCGCAGCCATTCCTCCACCGCGATGCCGTTTCCCTTGGACTTGGAAATCTTCTCCCCGTTCTCGTCCAGAAACAGCTCATAGGTGAAGCCGGCGGGCGGGGCGTGGCCGAGGATGCGGCAGATCTTACCCGAAAGCCGGACCGAATCGATCAGGTCCTTGCCCGACATCTCGTAGTCCACGCCCTGGGCCGCCCAGCGCATGGCCCAGTCCACCTTCCACTGGAGCTTGCACAGCCCCCCGGTGACCGGGGTCTCGACCTTGTTCCCGTCCCCGTCCTCGTAAACGATGGTGCCGGCGCCGGCGTCGCGCCCGACCACGGGGGCCTCCAGCACCCTGCCCGTCTTCGCACAGACGGGCAGGAAGGGGCTGTAGGTGGCGCGGCGCTCGGGCCCGAGGGTCGGCAAAATGACGTCGATCACCGCCTCATAGCGTTCGAGCACCTTCAACAGGACGGCATCGAACTGGCCGCTTTGGTAACACTCCGTGGCGCTCTTGAACTCGTAGTCGAAACCGAACTCGTCGAGGAAGGCGCGGAGCCGGGCGTTGTTATGGGCACCGAAGCTCTCATGGGTGCCGAAGGGATCGGGGATGGCGGTCAGGGGCTTGCCCAGGTGTTCCGCCATCATGTCCTGGTTGGGCACGTTGGGGGGCACCTTGCGCAGGCCGTCCATGTCGTCGGAAAAGGTGAACAGCCGGGTCGGTACGTCGGAAAGGGTGGCGAAGGCATGGCGCACCATGGAGGTGCGCGCCACCTCGGCGAAGGTGCCGATATGGGGCAGGCCCGACGGGCCGTAGCCGGTCTCGAACAGCGCGTAGCCCTTCTCCGGCACCCCATCGCCCAGGCGCTTGAGCAGGCTCCGGGCCTCGGCGAAGGGCCAGGCCTTGGCGTCAAGGGCTTGGCTGCGAAGATCGCTCATGGCCTACTTCCAGATGGGCCGGCCGCTGCCCGGCAGGCCGTAAGCCTCCCACTTGCGGGTGACTTCCTCGATGATGTCGTCACTCATGCGGATCACCCGCCCCCATTCGCGCTTGGTCTCGGGCGGCATCTTGGCGGTGGCGTCGATGCCCATCTTGGCTCCCAGCCCCGCCTCGGGCGAGGCGAAGTCGAGGCTGTCGATGGGGGTGTTCTCGATCACGGTCACGTCGCGGGCCGGGTCCACGTTGGTGGAGATCGCCCACACCACGTCCTTCCAGTCCCGCGCGTCGATGACGTCGTCCACCACGATGACGAACTTGGTGTAGGTGAACTGGCGCAGGTACGACCAGACGGCGAACATGATGCGCTTGGCGTGGCCCGGATAGGCCTTTTTCATGGACACCACGGCAACCCGGTAGGAGCACGCCTCCGGCGGCAGCCAGAAATCGACGATCTCCGGGAACTGCTGGGTGATCAGCGGGATGAACACCTCGTTCAGGGCCTGGCCCAGGACCGAGGGCTCGTCCGGCGCCCGGCCCGTAAAGGTGGAAAGATAGATGGGGTCACGGCGCATGGTGATGGCGCTGATGGTGAATACGGGGAAGGAATCCTCGGCGTTGTAGTAGCCGGTGTGATCGCCGAAGGGGCCTTCCACGCCCGTCTCATGGAGCGAGACATGGCCCTCGATGACGATTTCGGCGCTTGCGGGCACCTCCAGGGGGACCGTCCTGCAGGACGCCAGTTCCAGCCTTTCGCCGCCGAGCAGACCGGCGAACTGGTATTCGGACAATGTGTCGGGCACGGGCGTCACCGCCGCCAGGATGGTGCCGGGATCGGCGCCGATGACGGCCGCCATCGGCATGGGATCGGACCGGCTCTCTTTCCAGCGGGCGAAATGCCGGGCCCCGCCCCGGTGCCTGAGCCAGCGCACGAGCGTGGACCTCGGCCCGGTCACCTGCATGCGGTAGATGCCGAGGTTGGCGCCCTCGTCCTCATCGGGGCCACGGGTCACCACCAGGGGCCAGGTGATCAGCGGCCCCGGCTCCCCCGGCCAGCAGGTCTGGACGGGGAGGCGGCTCAAGTCCACGTCGTCCCCTTCCCACACCACTTCCTGGCACGGGGGACTGGACGTCTTCTTCGGCCTCATGGACAGCGCCGATTTGAGCAGGGGCAGCAGGTTCAGGGCCTGGCGCCAGCCGCCGGGGGGTTCGGGCTGCCTGAGGAAGGCCAGCATCTCCCCCACCTCGCGCAACTGGCCGGGTTCCCGGTTCATGCCCCAGGCGACCCTCTCCACCGTGCCGAAAAGGTTCACCAGCACCGGCATGCCGAAGGGCTCGCCGCCTTCTCCCACCACGTTCTCGAACAGCACCGCCGGCCCGCCCTCGGCCAGGAGGCGGGTCTGTATCTCGGTCATCTCCAGGTTCGGGGAAACCGGCTCGGTAACGCGCACGAGCCGCCCTTCCCGCTCCAGGCGGTCCATGAAATCGCGCAAGCTGACGTATGACATGGCGCTATGTTTAGCGGGTCGCGCCGTCCCTGCACAAGCAGCCCGGCGCCGGAGCGCCCAAGGGGAGGCGCCGAATCTGTTGTGTCGGCCGGCAAAGACCGATACCTTTTATGCCGCAGTTAGGGAATCGGGCTTTAACATCATGAGCCTAGGGGTTGCTCCGCGAGCATCCCCTTCACCTAAGGAGCTTTAAGGAACATGGCCGCAAGGACCGAGCAGGACCAGAGCTTCGCCAGGCTGATCCAGATCGGCATCGCGCTGTCGGCGGAGCGCAACCATGCCCGCCTCATGGAAAGGATCCTCATCGAAGCCAAGGACATGTGCAACGCCGACGGCGGCACGCTCTATCTGCGCACCGACGACGACCGCCTCAAGTTCGAGATCATGCGCACCGATTCCCTCGACATCGCACTCGGAGGCACCACGGGCAAGGAGTTAACCTTCCCCTCCATCGCCATGTACAACGATAAGACCGGCGACCCCAACCACAGGAACGTCGCCACCTACGCGGCCCTGACGGGGGAGTCCGTCAACATCGCCGACGCTTACGAAACCGAGGACTTCGACTTCTCCGGCACCAAGAAGTTCGACCAGGGAACCGGCTACAGGTCCAAGTCGTTCCTCACCGTGCCCATGAAGAACCACGAGGGAGACGTGATCGGCGTCCTGCAGCTTCTCAACGCCCAGGATCCCGAGACCGGCGAGGTCATCCCCTTCCCCAGCGACATCCAGCCCCTGATCGAGGCCCTCACCTCCCAGGCGGCGGTGGCCCTCGACAACCAGTTGCTTCTCCAGGCCCAGAAGGAGCTGCTCGATTCCTTCATCGAGCTGATCGCGTCCGCCATCGACGCCAAGTCCCCCTACACCGGCGGCCACTGCCAGCGCGTGCCGGAACTCACCAACATGCTGGCCAAGACGGCGTGTTCGTCCACCGACGGGCCGTTCAAGGATTTCGACCTCACCGAGGATCAGTGGTACGAACTGCACATCGCCGGGTGGCTGCACGACTGCGGCAAGGTGACGACGCCCGAATACGTGGTCGACAAGGCCACCAAGCTGGAAACCATCTACAACCGCATTCACGAAATCAGGACCCGCTTCGAGGTGATCAAGCGGGACGCCGTCATCGACCATCTCAAGGCCGGGGGCGGGGACGAGAAAAAGCTGGACCAGGAGCTGAAGGACCGGCTGGCCCAGATCGACGATGACTTCGAATTCATCGCCAAGTGCAACATCGGCGGCGAGTTCATGGGGCCGGAACTGATCGAGCGGGTGAAGCAGATCGCGTCCATTCGCTGGCAGCGCACCATCGACGACCGGCTCGGCATCTCGCAGAACGAAATGAAACGCAAGGGCAAGCCGTCGAAGAGCAAGCTCCCCGTCAGCGAGCCCCTGCTCGGCGACAGGGCCGACCATCTCATTCCCTACGATGAGGGCGAGAAGAACAGGTATGACGAGAGTTTCGGCTTCCGTCTCGATTTTCCAGAGCACAAATACAACCAGGGAGAGGTCTACAACCTATCCATCGCGCGGGGCACCCTGACGGCGGAAGAGAGGTTCAAGATCAACGACCACATCATGCAGACCATCTCCATGCTGGAACAGCTGCCTTTTCCGAAGCACCTGGCCCGGGTCCCCGAATACGCCGGCGCCCATCACGAGAAAATGGACGGCACCGGCTATCCCAGGCGAATCAAAAAGAACGACATGTCCATCCCCGCCCGCATCATGGCCATCGCCGACATCTTCGAGGCCCTGACCGCCGCCGACCGGCCCTATAAGCCGCCGAAGACCCTGAACGAGAGTCTGCGCATCATGTCTTCCATGAAAAAGGACCACCACATCGACGGAGACCTGTTCGAGCTGTTCCTCAGGTCGGGTATCTACATGGAGTACGCGAAGAAGTTCCTGAAGCCCGATCAGATCGACGAGGTGGACATCGAGAAGTACCTGGACGGCGACTGATCCTCGCCCTGTGCGAAACCGCCAAGAATAGGGAGGAACCGATGCGAATGTTTCCGCACGCCCTTTGGCATTAGAGCGCTATCGGGCTATCGCGATAGCGCTCTAGCCTCCAGCGGAGGCCGGAAGCCGCGCAAACGAAGCGAGTTGCTCACCACGAACAGGCTCGAGACACTCATCGCTGCGGCCGCGAGCATCGGATTGAGCAGCACGCCCAGCAGCGGATAAAACGCCCCGGCCGCCAGCGGGATCAGCGCCACGTTGTAAGCGTAAGCCCAGAAGAAGTTGTACCTGATCGTCTTCAGGGTCCGTTTCGCCAGGCCCGCCGCGTTGACGATGCCCCTCAAGTCGCCGGACATCAGGACCACGTCGCCCGCCTCCATGGCAATGTCGGTACCGGTGCCGATGGCAATCCCCACGTCGGCCTGGGCGAGCGCCGGCGCGTCGTTGATGCCGTCGCCGACGAAGGCGACCTTTTTCCCCTCGCCCTGAAGGCGCAAGATCTCGGCCACCTTTTGGTCCGGCAGGACTTCGGCCAGCACCCGCTCGATGCCGACCTGCTTGGCGATGGCGTCCGCGGTCCGGCGGTTGTCACCGGTGAGCATGGCCACCTGGAGCCCGAGATCGTGAAGGGCCTCGACGGCGGCGCGGGACCCCTCCTTGATCGGGTCCGCGACCGCGACAACGGCGGCCAGCTCGCCATCGATCGCGGCATAGAGAGGGGTCTTGGCGTCGGCGGCGAATTTGTCCGCGATGTCCCCCGATTCGCTCAACGAGAGGCCGAGCTTCCTCATGAACCGGTCCGCGCCCACCTGAACCTTGCGGCCGTTCACCGTCGCCTCGATGCCGAACCCCGGTTCGGCCTGGAAGTCCTCGACCGCGGGCAGAGTCAATCCCTTGTCCTCCGCCGCGCGCACGATGGCCTCGGCGATGGGATGTTCCGACTTGGCCTCGGCGGCGGCCACCAGGGCCAGCACCTCGTCGGCCCCCTCGCCGGCCACACCGAGAAGAACGAAATCGGTCAGTTCGGGGCGCCCGAGGGTGAGCGTCCCGGTCTTGTCCATGACAACGGTGTCGATCTTGGCCAGGGTTTCAAGCCCGCTGCCCTGGCGAAACAAAACGCCGAGTTCCGCGCCCTTTCCCGTTCCCACCATGATTGCCGTCGGCGTCGCCAGGCCCATGGCGCAGGGACAGGCAATCAGCAGCACCGAGACGGCGGTAACGAAGGCGAAGCTCAGCGCGGGCGCCGGGCCGAAGGCCAACCAGGTGGCGAAGGTCAAGGCGGCGAGGCCGAGAACGATGGGCACGAACACCGATGCGATCTTGTCCGCCAGCTTCTGGATCTCCGGCTTGGAGCCTTGCGCCTCCTCGACCATCTTGATGATCTGATTCAAGACCGTATCCTTGCCGACGCGCGTAACCACAAAACGGAATGCGCCGGTCTTGTTGATGGTTGCGCCGACCACCTCGGCGCCCGACTTTTTCTCGACCGGGATCGGCTCGCCCGTGATCATGGATTCGTCCACGAAGCTCGATCCCTCGCTCACCGTCCCGTCGACGGGGATTTGCTCTCCCGGGCGGACCTGGATGATGTCGCCCAGCACCACCTGTTCGATGGGAATCTCGATTTCCTTGCCGTCGCGAACCACCCGTGCGGTCTTGGCCTGAAGTTTCATCAGATTCTTGATCGCCGCGGAGGTCCGGCCCTTGGCGACCGCTTCCAGAAGCCGCCCCAACAGAATCAGCGTGATGATCACGCCGGCGGCCTCGAAGTACGAGTTGGCCGTCCCCTCGGGGAAAACCTGAGGCGCCAGCAGCGCCAGGAGGGAATAGAAGTACGCGGCCGACGACCCGATCATCACCAGGCTATTCATGCCGGGGCTGAAATGGCGCAGTTCCGCGAAACCGAATCGATAGAACCGCCTGCCGGCCCAGAATTGGACCGGGGTGGCCAGAAAAAGCTCGACCCACAACCATCCCCGGTGCGGCAGCAGGGATAGCATCACCTCCTCCACGCCCGGGAGAAACCGGACCATGGCGATGGTGAAGAGCGGCACGGTTAACGTGGCGGCGAATATGACGTCGCGGCGCAACTCACCGATCTCGGCGTCCCGTTGGGCCTTTTCGCGATCCTCGGTTTCGTCGCCGATCTCTTCGGTGGTGTAGCCCGCTCCCTCGACGGCGCCCAGGATGTCGCCCGTGCTCACGGTCCCGGGCAGATAGGTCACGCGGGCCCGTTCGGTGGCCAGGTTGACGGCGGCATCGACGACGCCCGGCAGCTTGCCGATGGCGCGTTCGACCCGGCCGACGCAAGAGGCGCACGTCATGCCGGCCACGCCGAAGTCGACCTCGTCGGTCTCCGCCTGAAAACCGGCATCGTTTACCGCGGCGAAAAGATCGGCCGCGCCGAGACTTTTGGCGTCGAACTCGACGCTCGCCTTCTCCGTGGTCAGGTTTACGACACTTTTTTCGACACCGGGAAGGGCGCTGAGCGCCCGTTCCACCCGTCCGACACAACTGGCGCAGGTCATTCCGCTAACGCGAAAGTTCAACCGCTCAGACATTATCCGTCCTTTTCCTCGGTCCGCCGGGATTTCCGGCGGCTGCCATGCCTCTTCACCGCCGGTATTTCAGGACCTCCATGAGTTCCTCGACGATGACATCGACGTCACCCCGCGTGGCCGCGGTGGCGACATGGATTTTCAGATGACTGCGCAGGACCAGGTCGCTCACTTTCGCCAGTCCCCCCTCGACGGCATTGACTTGCTTCAACACATCCACGCAATAGGTGTTTTCGTCGTCAAGCATGCGCAGGATGCCTTCGACGTGTCCCTTGATGGAGAGCAGGCGCCGGCGGGCGTCTTCCCGTGCGTCGGGGTCGATTTTGAGACCGTGGCAGGGATTCGCATCCATCATGCCACCTTCGCTTCGTAGCCTTCCCCGGTAATGGCTTCGATCAATTTTTCCGGCTCGGCCTCGCCCTCGACAAGCGCCTCGCCGCGGTCCTTGCTCACGTCGATGACCTTGGCCACGCCGGGCACGCCGGCCAATGCCTTTTCCACGGCGCTGACGCAGTGTCCGCAGGTCATTCCCTTGATCTCCAGTCTGGTTTCCATGGGGTTCTCCTCCTCTGATCCCCCCTCCCCTGGTGGGGTGGGGTACGGGCCTCTATAATGCCAAACCCGGTTTGCGTCAACCCCACCCCGGGTGGGGTGGGGATTCGGTTTAAAGATGATCGGCCAATGAACCCTTAATCCCGAGGCATCGCCAGGCCCGGGAATCGATCGACGCACGACCCAGAGGCCCCGGCCCATCGAACATCCGCTCGCTACCCGAGGCGGCCACACTTATTTTAAATAGCTGAAGGACAATACCGAAACCGGTTAAGATGCGACTCGGGCCTCCAGCTTACAGGCGTTAGTCGTATGGAGCCATCGGAGTCACGGAGCGTGCGCGTCCTCATCGTCGAGGACGACGGCGACTACGTGGATTACCTCAAACTCGTGGTCCCGGAATGCTGTCCCGGCCCGTCCGTCGTGGACGCCGTGGACAACACGGACGACGCGATCGCCAAGCTGCGGGGGGAATCCTACGACCTTTGTCTGCTGGATTACATGCTTGAAGAGGATACAGGGCTGACGGTGTTGCGGAACATCAGCTCCGAGGGCACGAAGACGGCTTTCATTTTCCTCACCTCCCATGCCAAGCGGGAAGTTGCCAGCGAGGCCATGGAACTCGGCGCCGTCGATTACCTGGTGAAGGGGCGGTTCGAGGTGTTTGATCTCGAGCGCAGCATTTCCTTCGCCCTTCACCGCAAGACCATGGAATCCGAGATGCAGGACGCCGCACTCCACGACCCCCTCACCGGATTGGGAAACCGGGCCCTGTTCGAGGAGCAGTTGAAGCTGATCGCCGCGCAAGCGAAGCGGGACGGGGCCATGTTCGGCATCCTGTACATCGACATCGACGGGTTCAAGCCGGTCAACGACACCCATGGACATCAGGCCGGCGATGATCTGCTGCGCCAGATCGGGGAGCGGATCACCGGGCGGGCGCGGGAAAGCGATGTCGTTGCCCGTCTCGGCGGGGACGAGTTCGCGGTCATCCTGGCGCACGTGGACCGGAAGGAATCGGTGGCACGGGTTGCCAGGGACTTGGAAGAGTCCATCTCCGCCCCATACACCGTTAAAGGCCAGCCGGTGACGATCGGGGCCAGCATCGGCGCCAGCGTCTATCCCGACGACGGTGACGAGATCGACCAACTGGTCGCCCTCAGCGACCGGCGAATGTACGACAACAAGAAGGCGCGGAAAAAAAATGCGCGCCGCGCCTGACCGGCCTGCCGTCCACGCCGGGGACCGGAACAGCGGCCGGATTTTTTGCGACTTTGGTAGGTTCTTGCTACCATTCCGGCGAACGAACGAAAAACGAATGGGGGCTCTCGGACCCCCAGGAACCGGAGGGAGACATCATGAAACGCAAGAAAGCCGGCGACTTCGATCAGGAACTGCTGGAAATCTATGACAGTTACGCCCATGGGCTCATCGGGCGCAGGGATTTCCTCGACAAGGCGGCGAAATTCGCCGTCGGCGGGATCACCGCCGCCGCGCTCCTCGATTCCCTGTCGCCGAAATACGCCCTCGCCAAGCAGGTGGACGAAAACGACCCCAGGATAAAGGGGGAGTTCATCGCTTACGCATCACCCGAGGGCCACGGAAACATCCGCGGCTACCTGGTCCGTCCCGCAAGCGGGGGCAAGCGCGGCGGCGTCGTCGTCGTGCACGAGAACCGCGGCCTCAATCCCTATATCGAGGACGTCGCCCGCCGGGTCGCCGTCGCCGGGTTCACGGCGCTGGCGCCGGACGGCCTGACGCCGCTGGGCGGCTACCCCGGCACCGACGACGAAGGCAAGGCCATGCAGCGCAAGCTCGACAGAGGCAAGCTGACGGAAGACTTCATCGCCGCCTTCGGGCGCCTGGAATCGGACCCCGGCTCCAACGGCAGGGTCGGGGTGGTCGGCTTCTGCTTCGGCGGCGGGGTGGCCAACGCCTTGGCCGTCCGCCTGCCCGGCCTCGCGGCCTGCGCACCGTTTTACGGCCGCCAGCCGAAAGTTGAGGACGTTCCCAAGATCGAGGCGCCCTTGCTGCTGCACTACGCGGGCCTCGATAAGCGGATCAACAAGGGATGGCCGGCGTACGAGGCGGCGTTGAAGGCCAACGGCAAGGAATACACCGCCCACATTTATCCGGGCGTCAACCACGCCTTCCATAACGACACCACGCCCAGATACGACGAGGCCGCGGCGGAGCTCGCCTGGACGCGGACCATCGATTTCTTCAAGGCCAAGCTCGCCTAGGCGGCCCCGCCGGCTGGCGGGCCCGGGAGACGAGCCTGTCCAGCTGGGCCGACAGCTCCGCCGGCGTATCGACCGGCAGGTCGCATAATCTGTTCTTGCAGACATAGGCAGTGGGCTTGGGCAGTGGGCTTGCCGTCCAGCAGGGGACGTCCCGCCAGCAGGGGCCACTTCCCGTTCTCGGGCGGGGCATCGGGGGCGGGCTCAGCGTGTCCCGGCCCGAAGCGCCGGGGCCACGTGGGCCTCGAGGGCTTCGGGGGTGTCGATATCGATCAGGAAAGCGGGGTTTTCCATCTCCACGTAGGCGACCAGGCCGGGGTTGTCCCTGATCAGGTCGCGGCACCCGAACTTCACCCCCCGGCCCAGCACCTGGTCCTTGAGGGCGGCGGGCAGGACGACCGGGTTCCCCCTATCGCCTTCGTGCGTGGGAATGGCGATCATGCCCGGCGGAAGGACGGCGAAGGCGGCGATGAGACGGCGGTAATCGCCGGCCTCCAACAGGGGCTGATCGGCGAGGCACATCATGACCGCGTCGCTGTCAGGCGACACGGCGGCGAGACCGGCGCGCACCGACGTCACCCGGCCGTCTCCGTGATGGGCGTTGTAGACGCTCCTCAAGGAAAGGCCATCCAGCGCCGCGGCGACGGCGTCGCGGTCGTGGCCGAGGACGGCGATGAGCTCGGCGACGCCGCTGGCCAGGATGGCGGCCGCCGCGCGGCGGACCATGGGCGCGCCGCCGATAGGGACGAGCAGCTTGTTCACGCCTCTCATGCGCCTGGACGCGCCGGCGGCGAGAAGGACGGCGGAGACGACGGGCGCCCGTTTCGTCATTCGCCCTCGCCCGCCCATCTCGGAAGCAGGCCGCGCCCGGCGTCGGCCGGCATATTCATGGTCGTTTTTTTCATTCGGGGCTTGCTGCCCGATAGTGGCTGAAACTCATTGGAATCGGAAGCCAATCTTTTGCCTTGGGTCCCGAAGGGCGGCGGTTCGGGCCAGGCGCGCGCCCCCAGGAAGCGAGGTTTATACCAGCGGCCCTTAAAAAGGACCGCTGGGCGTTCATTGCCTGAGCAGGCTCACGGCGCATAAGCGCCGGCGCGCGGTCGCGCTTGCCAAAGGGCGATGAGTCAAGCTCAACGCCCTTTGGTATTATTCATCCCCCTTTCCTGCCAGGCCGTCGAGACACGCTTCCAGCGCCTCGAAGGGCAGGAGGACGCAATCGTGCCGGTGCTTGTGGACGTGAACGGGGGAGAAGACCTCCAGATCCCGCCAGGCGGCGGCGGGCGGGGCCCGGCCTTCCCCGACCAGGGCACGGGCGTCCCCGATGGCGCGGCGCAAGGCATCCGCGGTGGAACCTTGCCCACGCTCGCAGATCAGCGTGGCGGCGGCCAGCGTCAGCAGGCAGCCCTTGGCCTCGATGCCGATCGAGCCCAGGCGACCGCCCCCCTCTTCGACGGCAAGGGTCACCCGGTCGCCGCAAAGGTAGTTGTCGAGGGTGCGCGAGACGCATGTCCCCCCCGGCGGGGGGAAGCGGCCGGCCCTCGAGGCCAGTTCCTTGATGCGCTTGTCGTAAAGGGTCATCGGAGAATCCTTATGGCGTCGCCCAAGGCATCGAGGAAGGCGGCGGTTTCCGAATCCGTGGTGTAGAGCGCCAGGCTCGCCCGCGTGGTCGCCTCCAGGCCTAAGCGCTCCATCAGCGGCTGGGCGCAATGGTGGCCGCCGCGCACCGCGATTCCGCGCTCGCCCAGGATGTGGCAGATGTCGTGGGAATGGACGCCGTCCACCGCGATGGAGACCACCCCGATGCGGTTCTCGTTCTCCAGGGGGCCGATGACCCGGGCGTCTTCCAGGTCCCGAACCCCTTCGAGCAGGCCCCGGGTGAGCCTGGCCTCGTGGCGCCCAGCCGCGTCCCAATCCTGGTCCATCAGCCAGGTGGCCGCCGCCCCCAGCCCGATGGCCTGCGCCACGGGCGGGGTGCCGGCCTCGAAGCGCTGCGGCGGGGGCGCATAGTCCGTGTGCTCGAAAGTGACCGCGCGGATCATCTCGCCGCCGCCGAGGAAGGGTGGCATCCGCTGCAGAATGTCTCTCCCGGCCCAGAGCGCCCCGACCCCTGTGGGGCCGAACATCTTGTGGCCGGATATGACGTAGAAATCCGCCCCCAGGGCGGCCGCGTCCAGGGGCCCGTGGGCCGCCATCTGGGCGCCGTCGAGCAAAAGCAGCGCCCCCACCTGCCGGGCCCGGGCGGCAATCGGCGCCACGTCCGTCACGGCGCCCGTCACGTTGGAGCAATGGGTGACGGCGATGAGCCGGCAGCGGGCGGTGATTGCGGCCTCGAGGCGGTCCGGGTCGGGCCGGCCGCGGGCATCGACGGGCAGGATCTTCAGCCCCACCCCCCGGCGCTCCCGGAGCATCTGCCAGGGGACGATGTTGGAATGGTGCTCGGCCTCGGATATGGCCACCTCGTCGCCGGGGCCAAGGGTGTCCCCGAAGGCGTGGGCCACCAGGTTGATCGCCGCCGTGGCGCCGGAGGTGAAGACGATCTCTCGTGGATCGGCGGCGCCCAAATAGCGCCCGACGGCGGCCCGCGCCTCCTCGAAGGCCTCCGTCGCCTGGAGCGACAGCGGATAGAGGCCGCGGCGAATGTTGGCCCGGCCCCCGCGTTCGAAGCCGCCGACGGCGTCGAGGACGCAGTCCGGCACCTGGGTGGTGGCCGCGTTGTCCAGGTAGACGCCGGCGCCGCCGTTGACGAAGGCGGGAAACAGGCGGCGTATTTCGTCGGGCTTCCAGGTCATGGGGCCCTCCCCTTGCGCATGGACGAGACGATCTCGGCCATGATCGAGACGGCGATCTCGGCGGCAGAGACGGCGCCGATATCGCATCCGATGGGGCCGTGGATGCGATCCAGGGACCGGGGCGCAGCGCCGCTCTCGATCAATCTCTCCAGGCGCTGGGCGTGGGTCCTGCGGCTGCCCAGGGCGCCGATGTAGAAGGCATCCGAGGCCAGGGCCGCCGTCAGGGCCGGGTCGTCGAGCTTGGGGTCGTGGGTGAGCACGACGACGGCCGAGCGCCTGTCCAGCGCCAGCTCCGCCAGGGCCTCGTCGGGCCAATCGTTCCTGACGTCGAAACCGGGGAACCGGGGCTCGGCGGCAAAGGCGCGGCGGGGATCGACGAGGACGACCGAGAACCCGGCGAGTTCCGCCATGGGCGCCAGGAACTGCGCGATGTGAACGGCGCCGATGACGATGAGCCGCCTGGGGGGCGCGTAGACGCGCAGGAAATGGTCGCCCCCGCCGTCCTCGAAGATGGCGCTCAGGTCGTCCTCCAGCGCATTCAGCATCCCCCGCAGCAGGGTGTCGGAGACCTCCAGGCCGCCCGGCGTCTCGCCGTCCACATAAAGCGCCTTGTGCCCGTCGTCGAGACGGGTCGAGACCACGCAGGCCCGGCGCTCGGCCAGCGCCCGGCCCGCCTCTGCCCAAAGCTGCCGCCAAGGCGCGAAGGGTTCGACGAACACCCGCACCCGGCCGCCGCAGGCGAGACCCGATTCCCACGCCATGTCGTCGGTGACGCCGAACTCGACGAGCCTGGGGCGTCCCGTCTGCATGGCCTCGATGCCTTCCTTGACGACCGCGCCCTCGATGCAGCCGCCGGAGACGGAACCGGCCATGTTGCCGTCCGCGTCGATGCCGAGGTGGCTGCCCACCGGCCTGGGCGAGGACCCCCATGTGGAAACGACGGTCGCCATGGCCGCGTCCACGCCGCCGTCGAGCCAGCCGATCAGGCGGGCGATAACGGCCCCGGCGTCGCCCGGGCGGCGTTGGAATCCCTGGCCGAGAATTTCTGCGACGGCCTCGTGGCGCCGGTGTTCTGGTACGTGCTGTTCGGGTTTCCAGGCTTGCTGGTCTACAAGGCGGTCAACACCATGGACAGCATGATCGGCCACACCTCTGCGCGCTACCGGGCGTTCGGCATGGCCGCGGCCAAGTTGGACGACGCGCTTAGTTATATCCCGGCGCGGATCAGCGCCGGCCTCATCGCCATGGCCGCTTTGTTCGTGCCCACCGCCAATGCCGGGCGCGCCATCGCCGTCATCAAACGGGACGCGGGCAAGCACCGCTCGCCCAATGCCGGCTGGCCCGAGGCCGCCATGGCCGGCGCCCTGGATCTGGCCCTGGCGGGACCCCGGCGCTATGGCGGCGAGGTGGTTGGCGATCCCTGGATCGGCGATGGCCGCGCCCAGGCCAACCGCCAGGACATCCGCCGCGCGCTGT
>JADFTO010000006.1 GCA_022560215.1 Pseudomonadota bacterium
CCACGACGGCGCGTCCGCCCGGCTCGTAGATCGCCGATTCGCGGTACGATTCGCCGCCCGGCAGATCGACGTCGAACATATGGATCTTGTCGTACCAGGCGACGATGGCGCCGTTCGCATCGAGGAGATAGGACCGGTTGGCGACCTTGTCGGCGGGGAGCTTCACCGTTAGCGATCCCACCAGCAGCCACGCACCGACCTCCCTGGCGAGGGCCTGAAAGGCCTCGAGCGCCGGGTGCGCGTCGGCCGGCCGGGCCTTCTCCCTGATCAGCCGGCCCCTCGGCTCGACCATGGAAACGTTTTCCGGCAGGGTGATGAAATCGGCGCCGGCTTCGCCCGCCTGGCGCACGAGCTTGGTAACCGCCTCGATGTTGGGCGCGATCTCGCGGCCCGAATTGGTCTGCACGCAGGCAAGCTTGAACGTCGTCATCACGCACTCACCTCATACCATGGGGCGGACGACGCGGGCGAGGGTGAGCACGTCGACCGCCGCGGCGCCGGCGCGCTTGAGGACCTTGGCGCAGGCGGCGGCGGTGACGCCGGTCGTCAGCACGTCATCGATCAACAGCACCCGGCGGCCGGCAAGGCACCCCTTGCGCCCGGCCTTGACGGCGAAGGCGCCCTGGACGTTCAGCGCCCGCTGGGCGCGCGACAGCCGCCCCTGGGACCGGGTGTGTTTCTTGCGCACCAAAAGGTCGGGAACGATGGCGACGCCGGAAGCCCGGGAAAGGCCGTGGCCGAGCAAGGCCGCCTGATTGTAGCGCCTGGAAAGCAGCCGCAACCGGTGTAGCGGCACCGGCGCGATGATATCGGCGTTGCCGAGCAACGCCGCCCCGGCCCGCGCCATCCAGCCGGCGAAGGCCGGCGCCGCGTAGGTGCGGTCCGCGTGCTTGAAGGCGATGACCAGGCCCCGGCTCGCCGGGTCGTAGGCCAGCGCCGCGCGGGCGCGGCGGTAGACGGGGGCGCGGCGCACGCAGGCGCCGCACAAGGCGCCCTCTCCGAGATCATACTCGAAGGGCAGGCCGCAGACATGGCATTGGGGAGGGCCGAGGAAGGTGATCTCCCCCCAGCACACCGAGCAGAGCGTGCCGGACTCCTCCACCAGGGCCGAGCAGCCGAGGCACTGGGGCGGCAGCAGGGAGTCCAGGGCGCGCTTGGAGAGGCGGCCGAGGACCCCTTTCGCCGACGCACCGTTTATGGGGGGGCCCGCCTGTGCCATATAACAACCATGTCCGATTCCATGTGCGTCTTCAACCGCCGCGTCGTCCGACTCCACCGCGACCGGGCGGCGCCGGTCCTCGACGATCACGGCTTCCTGCTGGACGAGGTGGGCGAGCGCCTGGCCGACCGCCTCACGGACGTGAAAAGGCGCTTTCCTTTCGCCCTCGACCTGGGCTGCCACGCGGGCGGAATGGGCCGCCTGCTGGGCCGGCGGGGCGGCATCGAAACCCTGGTCCAGTGCGACTTGTCGCCGGAGATGGCGCGCCGCGCCGGGGGCCTGAGCCTGGCCGCCGACGAGGAAGCCCTGCCCTTCGCCGAGTCCAGCTTCGATCTGGTGCTCAGCTGCCTCAGCCTGCATTGGGTCAACGACCTGCCCGGCGCCCTGGTCCAGATCAGGCGGGCGCTCAAACCCGACGGCCTGTTCCTGGCCGCCATGCTGGGCGGCGAGACCTGCCGGGAGCTGAGGACGGCACTGGCCGAGGCCGAGGTCGCCTGCGAAGGCGGCCTCAGCCCCAGGGTATCGCCCTTCGCCGACGTGCGCGACGCGGGCCAGCTCCTGCAACGGGCGGGCTTCGCCCTGCCGGTGGTGGATTGCGATACCATCACGGTGTCCTACGCCGACCCCCTGAAGCTGATGCGGGACCTGCGCCTGATGGGCGAGGGCAACGCGCTCATCGACAGGCGCAAGGGCTTTACCCGGCGCGCCACCATGATGGACGCCGCCGCCCGCTACCGGGAGATGTTCGGCGACGAACGGGGCCGGGTGACCGCCACCTTCCAGGCCATCACCATGACCGCCTGGGCGCCCCATCCCTCCCAACCCAAGCCGCTGGCGCCCGGCAGCGCCAAGGTCCGCCTGGCCGAGGCCCTGGGAACCGAGGAGATCCCGGCCGGCGAGAAGGCCGCCCCCGGTGGGCGGCGGGGGCGTTGAAGGTCAGCGCCCGAATCCCTACATTCCCGCCATGCGTTTTCCCGACCCCCTCATCGCCGGCACCCTGATCCGGCGTTACAAGCGTTTCCTGGCCGATGTCGAGCTGACGGGCGGCGAGACCGTCACCGCGCACTGCGCCAATTCCGGGTCCATGCTGAGCGTCAACGAGCCCGGCGCCGAGGTCTGGCTGTCGCCGGCCCGCAACCCGGAGCGCAAGCTCCGCTACACCTGGGAGATGATCCGCGTCGGCGGCGCCCTGGTGGGCATCAACACCAGCCTTCCCAACGGCCTGGTGGCGGACGCCATCGGCGACGGCTCGATCCCCGAGCTCGGCGGCTACGCCACCTTGCGCCGGGAAGTCAAATACGGCCGCAACTCGCGCATCGACCTGCTGCTGGAGGGCGGGGACCGGCAGCCGTGCTATGTGGAGGTCAAGAACGTGACCATGAGGCGGGACCTGTCCCCGGGGGCGCCGGCCGAGTTCCCCGACGCCGTCACCGCCCGGGGCACCAAGCACCTGGGGGAGCTTTCCCGCGAGGCCGCCGGCGGCGCCCGCGCCGTGATGGTCTACCTGGTGCAGCGGCACGACGCGGACAGTTTCGCCATCGCCCGGGACATCGATCCCGCCTACGGGGATGCCCTCGATGCGGCCCTGGACGCCGGTGTCGAGACCTTGTGCTATGGTTGCCGGCTTTCCGTGGACGGGATCGCTGTCACCGGTCCCCTGGCGTTCGACGGTTAATTTCTTCTCCGACAGGTGCCATAATCGATCCATGAACAACGCCAGCATGAGACAGGCCGCGCCCGAGGGGCGGCGGATCACGGTGCACGGGCCCGAGGACTTCCCGGGCATGCGCGCGGCCGGGCGGCTGGCCGCGGAAACCCTCGATTTCCTCACCCCCCATGTGAAGCCGGGAGTGACCACGGACGAACTCGACCGGCTGGCCCACGACTTCACCATATCCCACGGCGCCCAGCCCGCGCCCCTCAATTACCGGGGGTTTCCCAAATCCATATGCACCTCGGTCAACCATGTGGTCTGCCACGGCATCCCCGGGAATAAGAAACTCGCCAATGGCGACGTGATCAACATCGACGTCACCCCCATCCTCGACGGATGGCACGGCGACACAAGCCGCACGTATTACGTCGGCCGCGTGGGGGTCAAGGCGCGGCGCCTGGTGGACATCACATATGAGGCCATGTGGCGGGGCATCGAGGCGGTCAAGCCGGGCGCCACGGTGGGCGACATCGGACACGCCATCCAGACCTACACGGAAAAGCGGCGCTGTTCCGTGGTCAGGGACTTCTGCGGCCACGGCCTCGGCCGCGTCTTCCACGAGGCCCCGAACATCATGCACTTCGGCGAGCCCGGCGAGGGGCCGGCCCTGGTGGAGGGGATGTTCTTCACCATCGAACCCATGATCAATCTGGGCCGCTACGAGGTGAAGGTGTTGAGCGACGGGTGGACGGCGGTGACCAAGGACCGCTCGCTGTCGGCCCAGTTCGAGCACTCCATCGGCGTCACCGCCGACGGATACGAGGTCTTCACCCTGTCGCCCGCCGGGCTCGACCGGCCGCCCTACGGCTGAGGTGGTCCCACTTCGTTGGACAGTTTGGCGGCGAAGTTTAGGTGTATTCCGGTGGACTAGACCTCCTTTTTGGGCCACACTGTAGCCCACAAAAATGAGGTTTAGGCCATGAGCACCGTTGTTCGCGCTCGTATTGACGAGAAGGTAAAGGATGAAGCCGCCGCCGTGCTGGCATCGATTGGCCTCACTGTTTCCGACGCCTTCAGGTTGATGATGATGCGCATCGCCACGGAAAGGCGCCTCCCCTTCGAGCCGCTGGTGCCCAATGAGGAGACCATCGAGGCCATGAAGGCGGCGCGGCGCGGCGACGTGGTTGCGCTCGGCGGTATCGACGACCTGCGGACCGACCTGAATGCGGACGATTAGGCGCACCAGTACCTTCAAGCGCGACTACAAGATCAGCCCCCGTATGAGACCTGAACCTTGAACGTGAAGCCCCACTACACCGGCCACCGCAAGCGCTTGAGGGAACGCTTCCTCAAGGGCGGCCCGGAGGCGCTCCCCGATTACGAGTTGCTGGAACTGGTCCTCTTCATGGCCCAGCCGCGCGGGGACGTGAAGCCCCTGGCCAAGGCGCTGCTCGAGCGGTTCGGCTCCTTCGCCGAGGTGATCAGCGCCGAGGCGGTGGACCTGAAACGAATCAAGGGCGCCGGAGAGGCCGTCGTCGTGGCGCTCAAGTGCGTCCAGGCGGCGGGGCTGCGCCTGGCCCTGGACGAGATCATCGATCGGCCGGTGCTGGCCAACTGGCGGAAGGTGCTGTCCTACTGCAAGGCTTCCATGGCCTACGACAAGAACGAACGGTTCCGCATCCTCTATCTCAACCGCAAGAACGTCCTCATCGCCGACGAGGTGCAGCAGAAGGGAACCGTCGATCACACGCCGGTCTATCCCCGCGAGGTGGTCAAGCGGGCCCTGGAGCTGGGCGCCACCGCCCTGATCCTGGTCCACAACCACCCGAGCGGCGACTCGACGCCGTCCAAGGCCGACATAGAGATGACCAAGGAGGTCCGCGACGCGGGCGAGAAGCTGGGCATCGTGCTCCACGACCACGTGATCGTCTCCAAGGGCGGCCACTGCAGCTTCAAGACCCTGGGGCTGATCTGAAGTCGCCGGCGCGGATTCCGGGCGCCGCCGGGGCGCCCAAGGCTCACCATCGTGCTTTGAAAAAAGTACGGCCGGAACGCGGTGAAGGAATTTTTTTCACCGACAACGGTGTAATATCCCCCCGTCCAAACCAGAGGCCGCCATGATTCCGCGCTACAGCCGCCCCGAGATGACCGCCATCTGGGAGCCCGAAAACAGGTTCCGCATCTGGCTCGAGATCGAACAACACGCCTGCGACGCCCAGGCCAGGCTCGGCGTCATCCCCGAGGAAGCCGCCCGGGCGCTGCGCGAGCGGGGAAAGTTCGAGGTGGCGCGCATCGAGGCGATCGAAGATGAGGTCAAGCACGACGTGATCGCCTTTCTCACCAACCTGGCCGAGCACGTCGGCCCCGAGGCCCGCTTCATCCACCAGGGCATGACGTCGTCGGACGTGCTGGACACCTGCCTCGCCGTGCAGTTGACCCGGGCCGCCGACATCCTTCTCGAAGACTTGGAGGCGCTGCTCCGGGTCCTGAAACGGCGCGCCATCGAACACAAGAACACCCTTTGCGTCGGGCGCAGCCACGGCATCCACGCCGAGCCCACCACCTTCGGCCTCAAGCTGGCGGGCTATTACGCCGAATTCCGGCGCAACCTGAGGCGGCTCAAATCGGCGCGGCGCGACATCGCCACCTGCGCCATCTCCGGCGCCGTCGGCACCTACGCCAACATCGACCCCGCGGTCGAGGAACACGTGGCCGGGGCCTTGGGGCTGGAGATCGAGCCCGTCTCCACCCAGGTCATCCCGCGCGACCGCCACGCCCAGTTCTTCGCCACCCTCGGCGTCATCGCCTCTTCCGTGGAGCGGCTCGCCATCGAGATCCGGCACCTGCAGCGCACCGAGGTCGGCGAGGCGGAGGAGTTCTTCTCCCCGGGCCAGAAGGGGTCCTCGGCCATGCCCCACAAGCGCAACCCGGTGCTGTCTGAAAACCTGTCGGGGCTGGCCCGGATCGTGCGCTCCCATGTCACGCCGGCGCTGGAGAACGTGGCCCTCTGGCACGAGCGGGACATCTCGCATTCGTCGGTGGAACGCATGATCGCGCCCGACGCCACCATCACCCTTGACTTCATCCTGGCGCGCTTGAAGGGCGTCATCGACAAGCTCATCGTCTACCCCGACGCCATGGCCGAAAACCTGGACAGGCTGGGGGGGCTGATTTTCTCGGAACGCGTCCTGCTGGCCCTGACCCAGGCCGGCATGAGCCGGGAGGACGCCTACGCCGCCGTGCAGCGGAACGCCATGGAGGCCTGGAAGAAACGGGGCGACTTTCGCGGGCTCCTCGAAGCCGACGCGGACGTGGCCAAGCACCTGGACGGGGACGCGCTTGGGGCGCTCTTCGACCTCGGCGGCCACACCCGGCACGTGGACATGATCTTCGCGCGGGTGTTCGGGGAATAGCGCTCTAGAGAGCCAAGCGCTCTTGGGCGGGATCAGGCGTGGCCGACGGTGTCCGACAGCATCCTCGGGTCGATGCCGATCTTGCCCATGGACTTTTCCCACTTGCTATCCAGATCGGGGTCGAAAACCAGGCCCTCGTCGGGAGGGACGCTCAGCCAGCCGTTTCTCATGATCTCCTGATCCAGCTGCCCCGGCCCCCAACCGGAATAACCGAGGGCCAGGAAGCACCGTCTCGGCCCGTTGCCGGCGGCGATCGCCTTGAGGATATCGACCGTGGCGGTGAGTCCCACCTCGCCGTCCACCACCAGGGTGGCGTCCTGGGCATAGTCGGAGGAATGGAGAATGAATCCCCGGCCCGATTCCACGGGCCCCCCGAAGTGGACGTTGATGCGCTCTCCGACGTCAGAGCATTCGAGCCCGAGCTGCTCCAGAAGGTCGGGAAAGCTCAACGAATCGAGGACCTTGTTGATCACCAGGCCCATGGCCCCGTCGGCGCTGTGGGCGCACATGTAGATGACCGTCTTGGCGAAGCGGGGGTCCTTCATCCCCGGCATGGCGATGAGGAGTTGTCCGGACAGGTATTGTTGGCTGTTTTCCATTGCCGCGTTCAAATCCGTAAACTGCTTCCGGCAAACTGCTTCCGGCAAACTGCTTCCGATCGAGCGCCCCCCGCCTAGCATATATTGTGGCACAGGGTCCGCCCCAAAAAAACCAGAACCATCGACAATTTTTGAGTTGACTCCGATTCGGCCCGGTTTCCAGGGGCTTGCGGAAACTCACGCCGGGTAAACAGTCCGTGAAGTGGGCCGGAAATTTTCAAATATCCGTGAAAAACCGATATGATCCGGGAAGTCCGGCGACCCGCGCCGGCTTTTGTGAACGAATAGCGGCCCAAGATTGGCCTAAGAATATTGATATGTTGTTCGTGACACCGCGCCGGTTGGCGATCCTGGCCCTGGCCTTGTTTTCCCCCTCCTGGGCGGAGGCGGCGTCTTCGCCGTGGGCGGAGACCGACCAGACATCCGTGCGCCTGATCTCGGCCACCGATACGGCCGGCGACGTGCTCACGTTCGGGCTTCATTTTCGCCTCGATCCGGGCTGGAAGGTCTACTGGCGGTCGCCCGGCGACGCCGGTTATCCGCCCAGGATCGACTGGTCGGAATCAGACAATATCGGGGCGGTGGACATGTCCTGGCCCGCCCCGAGGCGTTTCTCGGTGCTCGGCTTCGACACCCTCGGCTACCAGGACGAGGTCGTCTTCCCGCTCACGGCGAAGCCGGCCCGGGCGGGACGGCCGGTCACCATCAAGGCCGCCGTCTCCTACCTCACCTGCAAGGACATCTGCATCCCCTACGAAGCCAAACTGGCGCTCGACCTGCCCGCGGGGCCGCCAAGGCCGAGCGCCTTCGCCCATTTGATCAACCGCTACCAGGTCCGCGTGCCAGGCGACGGCAGCGCCCACGGGCTGGTGATCGAGAGGGCGGAAGCGGCGGGCCGGATGCTCCGGGTGACGGCCCGCGCCCTCACCCCCTTCGTCCAGCCGGACCTGTTCGTCGAGGGACCGGACACCCTGTACTTCTCCCGGCCCGATGTGTCTCTGGCCGGCAAGCGCGCCGTCTTCGAGGTGCCGGTCGGCGGCGACGGCGCCCTGACGGGCGGGCTTCCCCTGGTCCTCACCCTGGTGGACGCGGACCGCTCGGCTGAAAGATCCGTGACCGTGGCGGCGGCGCCCTGGGACGCGTCGCTGCCGATCATCCTGGCCCTCGCCGTGCTCGGCGGGCTGATCCTCAACCTCATGCCCTGCGTGCTCCCCGTTCTTTCCATCAAGCTGATGAGCGTGGTCGGCCACGGCGGCGGCGACAGGCGGACGGTCCGCCTCAGCTTCATCGCATCCGCGGCCGGCATCCTGTTCTCCTTCCTGGTCCTGGCGGCGGCGCTGATCGGCCTCAAGTCGGCCGGCGCGGCCGTGGGCTGGGGCATCCAGTTCCAGCAGCCCTGGTTCCTCATCGCCATGACCTTGGTGGTGACCCTGTTCGCCTGCAACCTGTGGGGTTTCTTCGACATCCGCCTGCCCCGGGCCCTGGCCAGGATCGGCGGCGGCGCCGGGGGCGGCTATGGGGGGCATTTCCTAACCGGAGCCTTCGCCACGATCCTGGCGACGCCCTGTTCGGCGCCGTTCCTGGGCACCGCCGTCGGCTTCGCCCTGGCGCGGGGCCCGGGCGTGATCCTGGCCGTGTTCGCGTGCCTCGGCGTCGGGCTGGCGCTTCCCTATCTGGCGGTCGCGGGGGCCCCCGGATTGGCCACGCGGCTGCCCCGGCCGGGCCCGTGGATGGTCGTCTTGCGCCGGGTCCTGGGCTTCGCCCTGGCGGCGACGGCCCTTTGGCTGCTCAGCGTGCTGGCCACCCATGCGGGGCTGCTCGGCGCCGCCGCCGTCGGCACCCTGGCGGCGGCGGCGGGAGCGGCGCTCTACTTGCGCCAGCGGAGGGGCTGGCGCGTCCTGTGGGCGTTGAGCCTGGCCACGCTGGCGTTTCTCGTTCCCCTGCCAGAGGGTGCCGCCCCCCGGGCGAGCGCCGCCGAAGACCTGTGGAAGCCCTTCGATCAGGCCGCCATTCCGGGCCTGGTGGCCGCCGGCAAGACCGTCTTCGTCGACGTCACCGCCGATTGGTGCATCACGTGCCAGATCAACAAGAGCCTGGTCATCTTCGAAGACGGAGTCCTGGCGCGGCTTTCGGGCGATAAGGTGGTTTCCATGCAAGCCGACTGGACCCTGCCCAGCGAGGCCATTTCCAATTATCTGGCCTCCTTCGGGCGTTACGGCATCCCCTTCGACGCGGTCTACGGGCCCGGGGCCACGGAGGGCATCGTCCTGCCCGAACTGCTGACCAAGAAAGCGGTCACAGACGCCCTCGACCGCGCCGCCGGGCCGGCCGCCCAGGCGGCGCGCTGAACACCGCCCCTCCGCCGCTCAATTGAGGGCTGGATTTTACCTCCCGATTCCGCTTTTCTTGAAACAACCATCTAGGGAAGGACACTTCGATGACCATCAAAGTGGGCGACCGGATCCCGTCCGTGAGCCTCAACGTCATGGGCGCGGACGGGCCCCAGACCATCGGCACCGACGACATCTTCAAGGGCAAGCTGGTGGCCCTGTTCGGGCTTCCCGGGGCCTTCACGCCGACATGCTCGGCCAGGCACCTGCCGGGTTTCGTGGAGGCCGCCGATGCCCTCAAGGCCAAGGGCGTGGACTCCATCGTCTGCCTGTCGGTCAACGACGCCTTCGTCATGGCCGCCTGGGGCAAGGACCAGAACGTCGGCGACAAGGTCGAGCTGGTGGCCGACGGCAGCGCCAACTTCACCAAGGCCGCGGGACTCGAGCTTGACCTGACGGAAAGGGGCCTGGGACTGCGCAGCCAGCGCTTCTCCATGGTGGTCGACGACGGGGTGGTGAAAAGCCTCAACATCGACGAGCCCGGGAAGCTGGAAATCACCGGCGCCGAGAAACTTCTGGAACAGCTTTAGGAGTTCGGCGGCGGCGGGACTCCCGACACGGACCTTGGCTACTCGAGCGCGGCTTCCATCCCCTCGCGCGCCAGCCGGTCGGCGCGTTCGTTATCGGGGTGGCCCGCGTGAGCCTTGACCCAGTGCCACTCCACCCGGTGCCCTTCCAGGGCTGCTTCCAGGCGCCGCCACAGGTCCTCGTTTTTCACCGGCTTCTTGGCGGCGGTTTTCCAGCCGTTCCGCTTCCATGCGTGGATCCACTTGGTGATGCCGTCGCACAGGTATTTGCTGTCGGTGTAAAGCCGCGCCCTGACCCCGCGATTCAGGGCCTCGAGCCCGTGAATGGCGGCCATCAGCTCCATGCGGTTATTGGTGGTGCCGGCCTCGCCGCCCGAAAGCTCCTTCTCCTCGCCGCGCCAGCGCAGGAGAACGCCCCAGCCGCCGGGCCCCGGATTGCCGCCGCACGACCCGTCGGTGAACATCTCGACCCAGTCCTCGGCTTGATCGCCGCCCGTCACCGCGTCAGTCCAGTCCGTAGGCCCCGGGACCCTTGACGTCCCGGTGGAATCGCAGCTTCGCCAGGTACTCCAGCGGATCCTTAGGCGTCACCAGGGCGTCCGCGGACTTGTTCTGCCAGTCGTAGAGCCGGGTCAACAGGAAGCGCATGGCGGCGCCGCGGGCGAGCAGGGGCAGCGCCTCGATCTCCAGGCCCGAGAATTCCCGCACCTTGCGGTAGGCCGTCAGCATGCGCCTGGCCTTGGTGATGTTGAAGCTGCCGTCGACCTCGAAACACCAGGCGTTGAGGCAGATGGCCAGGTCGTAGGCGAAGAAGTCCTCGCAGGCGAAATAGAAATCGATGATGCCCGACAGGCGATCGCCGCGGAAAAAGACGTTGTCGGGAAAAAGGTCGGCGTGGATGACGCCGGTGGGCAGGTCGTCCGGGTGCGCCGGCCAGCCGGCTTCCAGGGCGTCCAGCTCGGTGGCAAGTTCCCCGGCCAGCCCGGCGCCGAACCGGTCCGCCCCCTCGGCGGTGGCCTCGAACAGGGGGCGCCATCCTTCCAGGGACAGGTCGTTGGCGCGGCCCGAACCGAAGTCCTGGCCGGCGATGTGCATCTCCGCCATGGCCTCGCCCAGCCGGGCGCAGTGTCCGGGGGTGATGCGCCGCGGCCACATGCCGTTGAGGTAGGAGACGATGGCCGCGGGCCGCCCGCACAATTTCCTCAGGCTTTCGCCGTCACGGCCCTTGATCGGCGTCGGGCAGGACACTCCCTTGGACGCCAGGTGCTCCATGTAGCCCAAGAAAAAGGGCAGGTCGTCCGGGTTCACCCTTTTCTCGTACAGGGTCAGGATATAGACGCCCGATTCCGTGGTCAGCAGGTAGTTGGAGTTCTCGATCCCCTCGGCGATGCCCTTGCACGACAACCCTTCGCCGATCGGGTATTCGACGAGGAAGGCGGTCAGCTCTTCATCGGAAACATCCGTGTAAACGGCCATGGGGTCCTCGGGCTGCCGCGCCGATGGGGGAATTCCCGTCGATTCTTTAAGGAACGCGGCGTCGCCTGGCAAGGGCGGCTTGCCAGGCAAGCCCAATGGGACGATATTCAGGGCATGTGGGACAAACGTCTCGAATTCCTCGTGGCGGCGTTCGTGGGCGCCCTCATCCTGGCGCCGGGGCCGTCCCCGGCGGCGGTCGAGATGGCCGTGCGTCCGGCGGGCGAGCTGCCCGGCGCGGCGCCAAGCCCCGAACTCCCCGGCGATCCCCTGGTCAGACGCCTGCAGGAGGCCCTGGCCAAGGCCGGATTCTACCATGGGACGGTCAATGGACGCATGAACCCGGGAACCGAGATCGCCATCCGCGCCTACCAGAAAAGCAAGGGAATGAAGAGGGACGGCCTGGTCACCGAGGCGCTGGCCAATAGCCTGGAAACGGGCGCCAAGGTGGCGGTGCTGCTGAAGCGTCTGGAACGCACCCGCAAGGAAAACATCGACGCCGCCAAGAAGGCCCTGCTGGCGAATCCGGCGACCCGCGGCCTGGTTACGGACGGGGACGGCGAGGCGGCCGACCCCACCCGCGACACGACGCCGTGCTTCCGCAGCCCCACGGCGCGGTGTCTCCTGAAGGAGGCCTCGGAAAGCGCCAAGGGCATCTTCAAGGACGAGATGCGCGACTGGGCGCTGGGTGAAATCCTGGCCGCCCAGGCGAAGGCCGGCCTGGCGCCCGAGGCCATGAAGACCGTCGGCCGGATCAAGGACCCCCGCCTGATCATGGTGGCGTTGCGCGACATCGCCGAAGCCCAGGCCGCGGCGGGACGCGACGAAGAATCCCTGGCCGCCGTGGACATCATCCCCGATCCCCTGAAACGGGCCGAAGCCCTCGCCGCCATCGCCGACATCCAGGCCCGCCGGGGCCAGGCGGACGAAGCCCGGAAAACGGTGCGGCGGCTCATCCAGGCACTGGAAGAAATCGACAGCGCGCCGAGAAAGGTGGCGTTCCTGGCGAAGGCGGCGGTGATCATGGCCCGCGCCGGCGACGACCGGGCGGCGGCGGTCAACCTCGATGCCGCCATCCGATTGGCCCGATCTCCGGCCACCGTCGGCGATCGGGGAGTGGCGCTGCGCCACGTGGCCTCCGCCCTGGCGGAAATGGCCAAGCCGGCCGAGGCCCTGGACCTGCTCGACGAGTTGGGCGAGGACTCGGAACGCACGCCGGTCCTGGTCTCCGCCGCAAACGCCCATGCCCGCGCCGGCGACGCGACCGAAGCCCTGGCCACCGCCGAGACCATCGAGGCGGAACGCTACCGCGCCGTAGTCCTCAGCCGCATCGCCCAGGCCCAGGCCAAGGGGGGCGACGCCGGCGCGGCGCGCAAGAGCCTGGGCAAGGCCGTGGCCGCCGCCAAGGGCATCAAACTCCCCTTCGCCCGCGCCTACGCGGACAGCCGCATCGTGCTGGCCTTGATCGACATCGGCAAGGTATCGGGCGATTTCGGCGTCGCGGTCGAGACGGCCCAGGGGATATCCGACAAACAGCTGCGCGCCCACGGGCTGTGGTCCATCGCGGCGGCGCAAAGGCGCGGCGGGGACGAAGCCGGGGCGGCGCGGACCGAACGCCTCGCCAGCGAGGCCACCGACGACATCAAGAGCCGTGTCAGCCGGGTGTGGATGTTCGGGGACATCGCCCTCGGCCACGCCGCCCGGGGGGAAACGAACTCCGCATGGACGGCCTTCGGCCGCGCCCTGAAGGTGGCCAGGGACACCCAGAACGCCTGGGGGCGGGCCCGGGTGTTGGGCCGGCTCGCCGCCGTCCTCGTCGATTTGACCGAAGGCACGGCGCTGTTGCCGCCCGAGGAGCCCTGAGCCGCCCCGTTCCGCCGAAGGGAATAATTCGGCCGGGGGACGCTAAGGGGGACGCTAATATGAAAACCATGGAAATTTGGGTGAAATTCCGTTCGAGGAACCGCCTGCCGGCGCGGGCGGCGGCGCTGACCCTGGCCCTGGTCCTCGCGGGGTGTACCGTGTACCAGGGCCTGGAGGAAAAGATCATCGGCAAGGCGCTGCCTTGTCCCCGCGTCTCCATCCTCGCCGACGCCGCCACCGTCACCCGCTTCAAGGAAGGGGTGGGGCGCGACCTCATCGACGTGGACTTCAAGGGCGCCCTCACCGGCTTCCGGGGAAGCTGCGGCTACGACATCGACGAGGATACGGACTCCGGTACCTTGAGCCTGGACCTGGCGGTGGTCATGAACCTGGAGCGGGGCCCCGCCAACAAGGGCCGCGAGATCGGATTCGAATACTTCATCAGCGTCACCGATTCCTCGAAAAAGGTCCTCAACAAGGAGATCTTTGACGTCAAGGTGACGTTCCCCGGCAACCAGACCGTCCTCAAGTGGTCGGAGGATCCCGATGACCCGGTGATCCTGACCATCCCCCTCAAGGCCGGAGAGCGGGGGCAGGACTTCATCATCTTCGTCGGCTTCCAGCTCTCGCCCGAAGAATACCAATACAACCTGCGCCGGGGCCGGACCAACCTTTGACGGAAGCGGTTGTTGACCTCGACCCGCGACGCGCTACACTAAGGGCCGGCGGGTCCACTGCGTCACGGCCCCGCCCGAAGACATAGGGAGAAGCGTTCTCAGTCGACCCCTGCGGGAGAGACCGGCCGGGCCTCAGCGGTCCGGGCCGGCGCCGAAGGAGCAACCGCCCCGGAAACTCTCAGGCAACCGGAGCGCAGGGCGATGAGACTCTGGAGAGCGGGCGCACCGCTTGGCGCCCCACCGAAGATGTAACCCGGGACCCTTCCCGGGGAATCTTTCAGGTTCCAAGACAGAGGGGGCATCCGTTGGCCGAGCGCCTGGATGAACCACTGTTGGAGGAGTCCGTGTCCCCAGACCTCAAGCAAACTCCCCTCAACGCCCTGCACCGGGAACGGGGCGCCAAGCTGGTTCCCTTCGCCGGTTACGAGATGCCCGTGCAGTTCGAGGGCATCATCGCCGAACATCAGCACACCCGCGCCCGGGCGTCGCTCTTCGACGTCTCCCACATGGGCCAGGCGACCCTTGCCGGCGAGGACGCGGCGGCGGCATTGGAAACCCTGGTTCCAGGCGACATTCTAAACCTGGCCCAGGGCAGGACGCGGTACACGCTGCTCACCAACGAGGCCGGCGGCATCGTCGACGACCTCATGGTGACGCGCCAGGCGGACCACCTGTACCTGGTGTTCAACGCGTCGCGCAAGGAAAAGGACCTGGCCCTGATCGGCGCTGGCGTGGAGGGCCGGGCCCGCTTAGGTGAGCTGAAAGACAGGGCCCTGCTGGCCCTGCAAGGACCGCAGGCGGCCGCCGTGCTGGCACGCCTGGCGCCGGACTGCGCGGGCATGGCGTTCATGAGCGCCCGGACCCTGAACATCGGCGGCGTCCCCTGCCTGACGACACGTTCCGGATACACGGGCGAGGACGGATTCGAAATCTCCGTCCCCGCCGAGAGCGCCGAGCAAACGGCGCGGGCGCTCCTCGATGAGCCCGAGGTGAAACCCGCCGGCCTCGGGGCCCGCGACACCCTGCGCCTGGAGGCCGGCCTCTGCCTCTACGGCAACGACATCGACGAGACCACCACGCCCGTCGAGGCGGCCCTGTCCTGGACCATCGCCAAACGCCGGCGCGCCGAAGGCGGATTTCCCGGCGCCGGCCTGATCCTCGAACAGTTGGCCCATGGAGTGGCGCGAAGGCGGGTCGGCCTGTTGCCCGACGGCAAGGCCCCCGTCCGCGCCCACGCGAGCATCACAAACCGGGACGGCGCCCCCATCGGCGAGGTCACCAGCGGCGGCTACGGCCCGTCCATGGGCCACCCCGTCGCCATGGGCTACGTGGAAACCGATCACGCCGGCGCAGAGCAGCCGGTCACCTTCATGGTGCGGGGCAAGCCGCTGCCCGGACGAATCCGGGACCTGCCCTTCGTGGCGCACCGGTATTACAAACCTTAATGCATGACCGACCAAGGGGGTTCAGATGTCTTCCGTGAATTTCAGCAAGGAACATGAGTGGATCCGCGTCGAGGGCGCAAACGCCGTTGTCGGCATCACCGAGTTCGCCCAGGAACAACTGGGGGACGTGGTGTTCGTTGAACTGCCCGAGGTGGGCGCCTCCGTGACCAAGGGCGGCGAGGCCGCCGTCGTCGAATCCGTCAAGGCGGCGAGCGAAATCTACGCTCCCGCCTCCGGCGAGGTGACGGAAGTCAACCAAGCCCTGGCCGACGACCCGGGAAGGATCAACGCCGACGCCATGGGCGAGGGCTGGCTGTTCAAGATCAGGCTATCCGATGCCGCCGAGCTGGAGGACCTGATGGACGCGGACGCGTATGGCCAATACACCGAAAGCCTGTCCTGATGCGCTACCTTCCCTTGAGCGAGGATGACCGCGCCCGCATGCTGGCCGTCATCGGCGCGGAGTCCATCGACGAGCTGTTCCGCGACGTCCCGGAAAGCGCCCGCCTCGATGGCCTCCTCGACCTGCCCCCCCACATGGGCGAACAGGAGGTGGAACGCGTCTTCGCCGGTTGGGCGGCGAAAAACCTGAGCCCGGCGCGGGCGCCTTGCTTCCTCGGCGCCGGGGCCTACCGCCATCACCTGCCCGCCGCCGTCGATTACCTGATACAGAGGGGCGAGTTCCTGACCGCCTACACCCCTTATCAGCCGGAGATCTCGCAAGGCACCTTGCAGGCCCTGTTCGAGTTCCAGACCCAGGTCTCCCTGTTGACGGACATGGAAGCGGCCAATGCCTCCATGTACGACGGCGCCACGGCCACGGCCGAGGCCGCACTCATGGCGGCAAGGATCACCAAGCGGCCGGGTGTGGTGCTGTCCGGCGGCCTCCACCCCCATTACCGCCAGGTCACCGCAACCATGGCGGGGATTCACGGCCTCGCCGTGAACGAGGCCGAACCCGACTGGCGGGGGACGGAGGACCTGGCTTCGCTCATCGACGGGAATTGCGCCTGCGTCGTCGTCCAGAACCCGGGGTTTTTCGGCCGCCTGGCGGACCAATCCGCCCTCGCCGGGGCGTGCCACGAGGCCGGCGCGCTGCTGATCTACGTCGTTACCGAGATCGTGTCCCTGGGCGCAGTCAAGCCGCCGGGCCGCATGGGCGCCGACATCGTGGCGGCGGAAGGCCAGTCCCTCGGCAACGCCATGAGCTTCGGCGGCCCAACGGTGGGGCTGCTGGCCGTGCGCAACGAGCACCTGCGCCAAATGCCCGGGCGCATCGTCGGCGAAACGGTGGACGCCGACGGGAAAAGGGGCTTCGTGCTCACGCTCTCCGTCCGCGAACAGCACATCCGCAGGGAAAAGGCGACCAGCAACATCTGCACCAATTCGGGGCTCTGCGCGCTGGCCTTCACCATTCACCTGACCCTTCTCGGCGAAGAGGGATTTACCCGTCTCGCCCGCATCAACCACGCCAGGGCCGTCGAGCTGGCCGGCAGGCTGTCGGCGCTCGACGGGGTGGAGGTCTTGGTCGATTCCTTCTTCAACGAGTTCACGGTCCGCCTTCCCAAACCGGCGGCCGACGTGGCCGAGGCCCTGGCCGGGAAGGGAATCCTCTGCGGCGTGCCGGTCTCGCGCCTATACCCCGGGGCGGCCGGGATGGAGCCGCTGCTCCTGGTGACGGCGACGGAAACCAATACAGATGCCGACATGGACGCCCTGACCGAGGGCCTGGCGGAGGCCATCTCATGACCACATTCACCGGCAACCGCGGCCTGCAACTGGAAGAACCCCTGATCTTCGAGCAGGACACCCCGGGCCTCTCGGGCGTCGATTGGGAAGAGCCCGAACCCGCCGGAGACCGCCTCGGCGGCTTGGCGCGGGACGGCGCCATCGGCCTGCCGGGCTTTTCCGAGCCCGAGGCCATACGCCATTACACGCGGCTTTCGCAAAAGAACTACGGCATCGATTCCGGGTTCTATCCCCTGGGCTCGTGCACCATGAAGCACAACCCCAGGCTCAACGAGAAGCTGGCGCGTCTCACCGGCATCGGTGATCTGCATCCCCTGCAACCCCTGTCCACGGTGCAGGGCGCGCTCGAGCTGATCGACGCCTGCGCGGAGTGGCTCAAGACCCTGACCGGCATGCCCGCGGTGGCCATGTCCATGGCGGCGGGCGCCCAAGGGGAGCTCTGCGGCATGATGGCCATCCGGGCGGCGCTCGAGGACCGGGGCGATCCCCGCCGCCTCGTCCTCATCCCCGAGTCCGCCCACGGCACCAACCCGGCGACCGCGGCCATCTGCGGCTACGAGGTGGACACCATCCCGGCGGACGGGCGCGGGCGCGTCGACCTGGCCCGCTTCAAGGAGCGGCTCGGCCCCGACGTGGCCGCGATCATGCTCACCAATCCCAACACCTGCGGCCTGTTCGAGAACGACATCCTCGACATCGCCGAGCTCGTCCACCAGGCCGGGGCCTTTTTCTATTGCGACGGCGCCAACTTCAACGCCATCGTCGGCCGCGTGCGTCCGGGGGACCTGGGCATCGACTGCATGCACATCAACCTGCACAAGACCTTCTCCACGCCCCACGGCGGCGGCGGGCCGGGCAGCGGGCCCGTTGTCCTGTCGGAGCCCCTGGCCCCCTTCGCGCCGCTCCCCTACGTGGTGTCGGACGGGGACGGATTCCGCCTGGTCGAACACGAAGGCGACGCAGACGGCAAGCCCATCGGGCGGCTCAAGGCCTTCCATGGCCAGATGGGCATGTTCGTGCGCGCGCTGGCCTACATGATGAGCCATGGCTCGGACGGGCTCAGGCAGGTGGCCGAGGACGCCGTGCTCAACGCCAACTATCTGCTGGCCTGTCTCGGGGACACGCTGAGTCCTTCATTTGCTGGCCCGTGCATGCACGAAGTCCTGTTCGACGACGGCTTCCTCGAGGACACCGGCGTCACCACCCTGGATTTCGCCAAGGCCCTGATCGACGAGGGCTTCCATCCCATGACCATGTATTTCCCCCTGGTCGTGCACGGCGCCCTGCTGATGGAGCCGACGGAAACCGAAAGCAAGGCCACGCTTGATTCCTTCATCGCCGCCGTCAAGGGGTTGGCGGAACGGGCCCGGGCGGGAGACGCGGAGTACTTTACCGACGCCCCGCGGCTGACCCCGAGGCGCAGGCTCGACGAGACCCGGGCGGCCCGCAAGCCGGTCCTCAGGTGGCGTCCGGACGGGGCGGACGATTAGTTTTCCGGGAAATAGTCCAGCGGATCCTAGGCCAGGGATTTTTTTTCACGAACCGCCTAAAGGAACCCGTCCTCGCTGTCACCGACGTCGTCTGGGGAGAAGGCCTCATCTTCTTCGCCCGGCGAGAACAGGGTTTCCACGTAGGCGAATTCCTTGCGCAGCCCGCTCCGCTCCAGGAGCTTCTGCTGGGCCGCCGGCGGCAGGTCCGTGAACATGAAGATGCCCTTCTCGATCAAGAGGCCGATCAAATCCTCGAGCACCCGGGCCAGGCCCAGGTCGGATTCCATGAACTCCCGCTTGGCGGCGGTTTCCTGTTCGCCGCCCGTCAGAAACTCCCTGAGTTCTTCGTCATCGGCCGTGATCCGTTCATCGGCGCCCTCGACCGCGGTTTGATAGACGGCCGTGATCCTGCCGTCGCCGTCGCGTTTCACATAGGGCATGGATCGTTTCCCTCTGATGTTCCCCCAGAGCGAATTCCATTTAAATGGAATCGCCCTGGATTCTGCCTTTGGCCGCTCAAGCGCCGCGCGGGCTTATCGCATATTTCCACTTAACAAGGAAAATGCTCCAGGACACGTCCCGCCGGTCCCTTCAGATGGTGTAATCCGGGTCGTCGGGAGGAGGCCCGCCCTTGCCGACGACGATGGTCGGCCCGCCGCCGGCGCGGATTTTTTCGCGCATGCCCAGGGGCTTGTTCTTGCCGGTGATCTCTATGGCGTAGGTGTCGACGACGACGTTGCCCGCCACGTCGCCGGCGGCCAGCCGGAGCATGGCTTCCGTGTCCGTTTCGGGGAACACCGTGGCGTCGGCGATGCCGGTGGACCATGCGAGTCCGTCGCCGTCCCTGGCCATGTAGACGACGGCACCGTCGTCGAGCCGGTTGGCGGTGATCACCCTGTAGGTTTCGACGCTGTCCTTCATGGCCTAGAGCACTATCCAGTTAGTTGGGATCAATTTGATGGGAGCAAATCGGTTCATCCGGGCAGGCGCGGCGCGCCCAGCGATGCGGTGCAGTCTCGCTGCGCGCCGCAACGCACCCGGGGGACCGATTTGCCCCACTGGAGGCCGCAGGTCAAATGGTCCCAACTTACCGGATAGCGCTCTTAGACCGGGATCGTCCTATTTCATGGACAAATCCCCGGTTTTGATATGAATTCACGAGGGGTATAATAGGATCGAGGGCTGGACCGAGGACGGGAGTTCGGTTGCCCGGGGCCTCGGGGCCTGCTCTTCGGGAGATACATGGCCCTTTCGCGATCAAACATTAACTACGAGGTCCACGTCCTGCAGAAAGGGCAGTGGGAGATTCATGCCCGCTATCCGGACAAACGGGAAAAGGCGGCCCTCGACGTGGCCAAGGAACTCGACACCCAACCCGGCATCGACGCCGTCAGGGTGATCCGCGAAACCTACAATCCCATAGACGGCAGCAGCGAGGAGAACATCATCTACGCCAGCTCCGGCTACCAGGATTCCCTGTCGCATTCCGGGGGCGGGTCGAAAAGCCGCCATCGCGCCGGCATACCGTCGTCCGGCCGCCAAGTTACATCTTACGGGGATGGCGGGTCCGAAGGGGGGACCCTGGCTGTCTTCGACGGCTCTTCGGGCTCCCGGGGGAAAGGATCGGCAAAGCGGAAAATGGAGCCCGGGACCACATCGTTCAGCGGTCTCGTCGTGCGCATTCTCATGGTCATCCTTTTTTGCGTCGTCGTCTCCCTCGTGGTCATGTTTTTCGCCATGCCATTCCTGAACGAGCCCAAGGTGTTCGGCTTCAGGATGAGCGAAAACGCCCGGCAGAACACCTTGTCCGTCATCTTCTTTAGCACCTTTTTCCTCACCGCCATTCCCATCGCCAAGTCGATCTTGTCCAAGGCGCGCATCCGTTTCCGGCCCGCCCGGCCCGCCCGGCCCGTCCAGGCGCCGCCTCCCCCGCCCGCCGCGAGGACCCCCCCCAGGACGAAGAAGCGCCGGAAAGCCGGCCTGATCCCCTCGATACCGGTGGAGGAGGATCACGAGAAACCGGCCAAGAAGAAGCCTCCCGAGGAGGCGGACGGGAAAGAACCCGAAAAGAAGGAAAAGCCCAAAGAGGAGAAGGAACCAGAAGAGGAAAAGGCATCCGAAGAGGAGGAAAAACCCGAAGAGGCGAAGGAAGCGAAGGAGCCCGAGGAAGAAGAGGAATCCGAAGACGGCCTTTCGCCCCAAGCCAAAAAAGAAAAGGCCTTCATGATGAAATTCCTCGGCGAGGCCATCGACCCGGCCGACTTGGAATCAATGGACAATTACAACAAGTTCGGGGTCAACCTGTTCCTGGCCGGTTCTAGCGAGGCCCTGAGCAAGGAACACGAACTGGACGAAAGCACCGCCGCCCAGGTCCTCAGCGAGAGCGTTCAGGTCGTCGGGTTCAAGAAAGAGCACGCCGAGAGCTTCTCCGGCAAGTACCAGGAATACCTGCTGGCCGATTCCCGCTACATGCAGATGTTCCAGGCCGGGCGCAACGCCATGAACACGTACGCCTCGGGAGATGATTCCGGCGTCGACACCCTGAAGGCGGCCCTGGACGATTGGAACAAGCCGAAGCAGAAAGAGGACACGACCAGCCCGGTCACGGTCATGTTCACCGATATGGTCGGCTCGACCGCGCTCACCCAGTCCAAGGGCGACGCCGTGGCCCAGCAGGTGTTGCGCGCCCACAACCGCATCACCCGCGAGGCCCTGACCGATTACGCGGGCAGGGAAATCAAGCACACAGGCGACGGCATCATGGCCTCGTTCTCCTCCACCTCCAACGGGGTGGAGGCGGCCATCAAGATCCAGCGCCAGGTGGAGGCCTACAACAAGGCCAATCCCGACCTGCCGGTGCACATCAAGATCGGCATCAACGCCGGCGAACCCATCGCCGAGGACGACGACCTGTTCGGCACCACCGTTCAGCTCGCCGCCCGCATCGTCGACAAGGCCCAGTCCGAACAGATCTTCGTCTCGGAAATCGTCCGCGGCATCTGCGCCGGCAAGCCAATCAAATTCACCAGCCGCGGGGGATACGAAATGAAGGGATTCGGAGAAGCCATCAACATCTACGAGGTCGTCTGGCGGCAGGAGGAAGAACAGGCCGAAACCCCGGCCGAGTCCCCGGCGAAGGCGGAGACACCGGCCGTTTAGCCGCCGAGTGTCCCAATCAATCGAAAGGGCTAGTTTAAGGGCCGCCAGTCAACTGGCGGCCCTTTGGTTATTCATACGCCTCGATCCTGTTAAACTCGCCCAAGCACGCATGTAGCCGGGAGAACTGTATCCAAGGGCGCGCGCCCAGGTCAAGGCGGTTTCCGACAAAAAGGCGCCGCCCCTCGATGAGGCGGCGCGAGTTTAACAGGGAGGCGTCGAAATGAACGGGGCGGTCACGGGGTGCGTGACCATAATCTGCCCCATCCGAGATCCACCCTAGCGGCGGCGGCTTAATAATCCTTTAACGCGAGTCCCCGGCTAGCAAGGGAAGGCGGAAGCGGCGGCTACCGCGGGCGCGCTACCAGGCCTATTTCTTGAAGACGGTCTCGGCGTCTTGACGCGCCGTGGACTTTTCGGCGATGGCCTCGCGGGCACGGGCGATCTCCGCTTCCAGCTCGGCGATGTACTCGCCCAAGGCCTCGATGGACAAGACCTCCAGGTCTTTGGGTTTGGGCTTGACGTCCCTCGGTTCTTCCGGGTCTTCCATGGCTCCCCGATTCCCTTTGGCCCGCCCAGGATAACACGAAGGGGGCCGCCATCGGGCGAAATCCGGCCGGCGCTCCCTCGATTACCGTCCGCCTTGCCAAGGCGTGCCGAATCACATAATTCAGGAACCGGAAACACCCAACACAAGGACCGAATCATGCCCGAAACCATGACCTGCATCGAGATTGCCGAACCCGGCGGACCCGACGCCCTGCAACCCGTCACCCGGCCCGTTCCCCGGCCCGGCCCCGGCGAGGTCCTGGTCAAGGTGGCGGCGGCCGGCATCAACCGGCCGGACATCCTGCAGCGCCAGGGAGGATATCCGCCGCCGCCGGGGGCGTCCGACATCCCCGGCCTGGAGATCGCCGGCCACGTCGCGGCCCGAGGCACCGGCGTGGACGGCTGGAAGGAAGGCGATGCCCTTTGCGCCCTGGTCGCGGGCGGCGGCTACGCCGAATACTGCACCGCCCCCGTCCCCCAGTGCCTACCGCTCCCCGCCGGGCTGGACATGGTGGCGGGCGCGGCCATCCCGGAAACCTTCTTCACCGTCTGGACCAACGTCTATGAGCGGGCCCGCCTCGAGGCCGGGGAAACCTTCCTCGTCCATGGCGGCTCCAGCGGCATCGGCACCACCGCCATCCAGGTCGCCAGCCGGCTCGGCTCGCGGGTCATGGCCACCGCCGGCACGCCAGAGAAATGCGCCGCCTGCGAGGAATTGGGGGCGGAGCGCTGCGTCAACTACCGCGAGGAGGACTTCGTCGAGGCGGCCAAGGAGTTCGGCGGCGGCAAGGCCGGAGACAACGGCGTCAACGTCATCCTCGACATGGTGGGCGGCGATTACGTGGCGCGCAACATCCGGGCCCTGGCCCGGGACGGGCGCCTGGTCAACATCGCCTACCTCAAGGGCAGCAAGGTGGAGGTGGACCTGCTCCCGGTCATGCTCAAGCGCCTGACCCTGACCGGCTCGACGCTCCGCCCTCAATCCGTGGAGCGGAAAGGGGAGATCGCGGACGCCCTCAAGCGCCGTGTCTGGCCGCTCATCGAATCGGGCGAGATCAGGCCGGTGATCCACGCCACCTTCCCGCTGCATGAGGCCGCGGACGCCCATCGCCTGATGGAAAGCGGCGTCCACATCGGTAAGATCGTCCTCCAGGCGTAGACGCGGACTGACGCAGCCAAGGAGGAGATCATGAACCTGGACAAGTTTCTCGATGCGCAAGCGAAACAGGCCGACCTGGCGGCGAGGGTCCTCATCTCGGCCATGTTCCTGATCGAGGGTTTCACCAAGTTCGGCAATTATGAAGGCGTCCAACGCTACATGGAGGCCGCCGGCGTGCCGGGCATCCTGCTGCCCCTGGTCATCGCCGCCGAGATCCTGGGCGCGCTCGCCGTCATCGTCGGCTGGCAGGCCCGGTGGGCCGCCCTGGCGCTGGCCGGCTTCTGCATCCTGACGGCGGTCTTTTTTCACACCGACTTCGGCGACTTCAACCAGAAGATTCACTTCATGAAGAATCTCGCCATCGCCGGCGGTTTCCTGTTTCTCGTGGCCCGGGGCCCCGGGCCATGGAGCCTCGATGCCCGCAGGGCGGCGGCACGGGATCCCGCCCCATGACGGTCGCCGATGGATACCGCGCCGTGACCCTATTCGTGGCCGGGCAGCCCACGTCCGACGGGGCCGGTGTCAAGCTCACCCGCGTCATCGGGACGCCGGAACTCGGTCAGCTGGACCCCTTCCTGCTGCTCGATGAATTCCGCTCGGACCGGCCCCAGGACTACATCGGCGGCTTCCCCGACCATCCCCACCGCGGCTTCGAGACCGTCACCTACATGCTGGCCGGGCGCATGCGCCACCGAGACAGCACGGGCCACGAGGGCGTCATCGAAGCGGGCGGCGTGCAATGGATGACGGCCGGGCGCGGCGTCATCCATTCCGAAATGCCGGAGCAGGAAGACGGCCTGCTCTGGGGTTTCCAGTTGTGGCTCAATCTGCCCGCCGCCGAGAAGATGAAGGCGCCCTCCTATCAGGAGTTCGCAGACGTGGCCGAAGAGGCGCTGGACGGCGGCGGCACCGTCCGCGTCATCGCCGGCAAAACCGGGCGGGGCACGGAAGGCCCGGTCGGGGGAATCACCACGGACCCCCTTTACCTCGACGTGACCCTTCCCGCCGGTGCCTCCTTCGAGGAAGCGATCCCGGCGGCGGCCAACGCCTTCGTTTACGTCTACGACGGCGGTCTCGCCGTCGGCGGGGGCAATCCCCTTTCCAGGGGAATCCTCGGCGTGCTGGGAGAGGGCGAGCGGGTAGGTGCCCGGGCGGGCGCGGATGGCGCCAGATTCCTGCTGCTCGCGGCCCGGCCCCTGGGCGAACCGGTGGCCCGCGGCGGCCCCTTCGTCATGAACACCCGAGAGGAGGTCCAGCAAGCCTTCCGGGACTTCGGCGACGGCAGTTTCCTGCAAGCGGATTAGAGTCTTCGCGGCGGGGTGAAATTAGTTAAGCATGACGTGGACCGTCTTGGTCTCCGTGTAGCTCCTGAGTTCGTCCAGGATTTCCTCCCTGCCGATGCCGCTGTTCTTCATGCCCCCGAAAGGGGTGCCCAGGTAATGGGACGACGTGCCGTTGATCCAGATGTAGCCGGACCGCAGCCGCCGGGCCGTGGTCAGCGCGTTCTTCAGGTCCTTGGTCCAGATGGCGGCGCTGAGGCCGTATTCGGTGGCGTTGGCCATGTCGACGGCCTCGTCCACGTCCTTCCAGCGCATGACGGTAAGAACGGGCCCGAAGATCTCCTCCCTGGCGATGCGCATGTCCTGGGTGACGCCGGCGAAGACGGCCGGGCGGACCCAGTAGCCGCGCTCGAAGGCGGCGCCTTCGGGCCTGCCGCCGCCGGTCATCAGGCGGGCCCCGTCCTGGCGCCCGGCTTCGATGTAATGGAGGGTCTTGGCCAGCTGCTCCGCGGACACCATGGGCCCCATCTCGGTCTGCTCGTCCATGGGGTCCCCGATGCGCAAGTCGGACACCCGCTCCACGACGCGGGCCAAAAATTCGTCGTGGATGGAATCGTGGAGCATGAGCCGGCTGGTGGAGCCGCAGGATTGCCCCTGGTGGGTGAAGTTCATGCCCGCGACCGCGCCTCTCACCGCCCGATCCAGGTCGGCGTCGGGGAACACGATCATGGGGTTCTTGCCCCCCAGCTCCAGGGTGATGTGCTTGACCCCGACCTCGGCGGCCGCCCGTTGGATCATCATTCCCGTCGGCACCGAGCCGATGAAGGCGATGCGCTTGATCCCGGGATGGCGCACGATGGCGTCGCCGGCCACGGGCCCGGTGCCGGTGACGATGTTCACCAGGCCGGGAGGCAGCACCTGGGCGCAGACTTCGGCCAGGATCGAGGCCGACAACGGCGCCTGTTCCGAGGGCTTGATGATGACGCTGTTGCCGGCCATCAAGGGCGCCGCCAGGCGGCCGGCGGCGAAACTGATCGGATGATTGAAGGGCACGATGCGGGCCACGACGCCGTAGGGTTCGCAAACGGTGAAGTGCAGGTTGCCTGGCGACGCGGGCACGGTTTCCCCCTTCAATTCCAGGCCCAGTCCGGCGAAGTACCTCTGCAGGT
>JADFTO010000147.1 GCA_022560215.1 Pseudomonadota bacterium
GATGGCGTCCGGCCCGAGGCGCAGCGAGGCGCCGAGGAAGGTCTGCATGGTGCGCTGGGCGTCCGGCGTGACCAGGATCAGGCAGCGGGCCGTCGGCAACCCGTCCGCCGCCGCGGGCGTGTCGAAGGCGACGCCCAAGGCGCGGATGTCGTGACGGAAGACGGCGCCCAACTGGTCGTCGCGGACCTTGCCGATGAAGGCCGGGCGGCCGCCGAGGGAGGCCAGGCCGGCGATGGTGTTGGCCGCCGAGCCGCCCGAGCACTCGATGCCGGGCCCCATGTCCCCGTACAGCGCATCGGAATCCTCGGCGTCCACCAGGGTCATGGCGCCCTTGGCCAGCCCGTGGCTTTCCAGGAACGCGTCGTCGGCGTGGGCCAGCACGTCGACGATGGCGTTGCCGATTCCGACCACGTCGAAGCGGGCCTCCGTCATGGGCGTGTCTCCTGGAGAGAATTCCATTTAAATGGAATTCGCTTCTCAATTCTGCCTTTGGCCGCTCACTGCCTGCGCCGGCTTATCGCATATTTCCACTTACGTGGAAAATGCTCCAGATGCCGGGGCTGGCGGCGCAGTATAGCGCCGGCGGCGTCCCCCCACCCACGGAATTTTGCTTGGCACGCGTGCCGGGCGCGGATAAACCGGGCCTCGTCGTGATACGGGCTTTCATCAAGGCGGTCGGGCAGTTGGGCGACCGGGCCACCCGGCGGGCGGTCTGGATCAGCCTGGGCTTGAGCGCGGGCGTGTTGGCGGGCCTGTGGGCGGCCATCGGCTATATGCTCGCCGCGACACAGGTATTCCAGACGGGCTGGCTGGAGATGGCCGTGGACCTGCTGGGCGGCGCGGCAGCCGTGGTTTTCACCTGGCTTTTGTTCCCGGCCGTGGTCAGCGCCTTCATCGGTCTCCATGTGGATGGCATCGCCCGGGCCGTCGAGTCCCGCCACTATCCCGGGCTCCCCCCGGCGCCCGGGGAATCTCTCGCATCTTCCATCCTGACGGTGGCCAGGTTTTCTGGCCTGATGGTGGTCCTGAACTTGGCCGCCCTGGTTTTCCTGCTGGTGCCGCCCTTATTCCCTTTTGTCTTCCTGGCCGTAAACGGCTATCTTTTGAGCCGAGAATATTTCGAGCTGGTGGCCCACCGCCGGGTCGGGGCCGAGGAGGCACGGGCCCTGCGCAAGGCCCATCGGACGCACCTGTTCGCTTCGGGAGTGGTGATCGCTTTACTTTTCACCGTGCCGGGGGTCAACCTGCTGGCGCCGGTCGTCGCCACCGCCGCCATGGTTCACCTGTTCGAGGCCTGGCGGGGGGCGCCCGGCCAGCAAAGCCAAGGGGAATGACATGTTCCAGCGAGACAAAGGCAAGGACAAGGAGCAAAAAGGGGCGGCCGAGGACGGCGGCGCGCCACCCCTGAAGCCCTTCTCGAAAAATGCGTCCCACGCCCCCGCCAAGCCGCAGCCGCGCCGCACCTACAGTCCCGAGCGGATCGCCGACATCCCCGGCGCGCCCTTGCAGCCGCAAGGTCCCGGCAAGGCCGATTCGGAGGGCAAGCGGCTGATCGTCGGGCGGGACATTCACCTGAAGGGCGAGATCACGTCCTGCGACAAGCTCATCGTCGAGGGCCGGGTCGAGGCCTCGCTCACGAACGCCAGGGTCATCGAAATCGCGCCCAGCGGCTTCTTCAAGGGCGACGCGCAGGTGGAGGAGGCCGACATCAGCGGCCGCTTCGAGGGCGAATTGGTCGCCAAGATCAAGCTCACGGTGCGCTCCGAGGGCCGCATCAGCGGCTCCTGCCGGTACGGGCGGATCGTCATCGAATCGGGCGGCGAAATCTCCGGCAACATGCAGGCCCTCGGCCACGGGTCCGAGAAGGAGTCGTCCGTCGGCGGCGCGGAGACTGACCTGGACGACGACGAGGCGGCGGAAGACCGGTGATCTCCCGGCCCCGGTTCGGGTGCGCGTTTTTGGCCTCGCTGCTTCTCGGCGCTTGCGGCCTGCCGGGCGGGGAACCCGCTGCCGCCCCCGGGAGGACCGAGGCCAGCGCGGCGGCCGCCACCGCCGCGGACCCCGGCATCGCGGCGCCGGAGGAGGCGTCTGCCGCTGAGACGGGCGGCGGGGAGACCCCGTCCGGACAGGAGACGGGCGGCGGGGAGTCCCCGCCCGGACGGAAGGCCGTCGGCGGGGAGGCCGCCCCCCGGCTCGCCATGAGGCCCGTGAAAAAGCTGGCGCCGCCCGATCCCGGCCGCCTGATCGGCATGGGCCGGGACGAGGTGGCCGGGCTCTTGGGCCCCCCCGCCTTCAGGCGCCGGGACGATCCCGCCCTGGTCTGGCAGTACCGGAGCGGCACCTGCATCCTGGACGTCTTCCTCTACCGGCAGGGTGCGGCCTATTCCGTCGCCCATTTCGAGGTGCGCGGCCTGAGCGTGGTCGAGGTGGACCGGAACGCCTGCTTCCTCGACCTGCTCCGCGAACGGGCCAAATCCGGCTGAGGGGGTAGGGAATCAATCCGACCCGGCGTCACTCAGCCTTACCCACGAGAAAACCCCGGAAAACCTCTCATCACAAAACTTCGGACCTCGAGTCCGACAGACTGCTAGGTGGAACAGAAGCCGGATGTGACGCTGGGGCGGCCTCGCCGCAGGGTCATCCTTTAGCCCCGGGCCGCCGTTCCAAGACACCCTCCATCTCGGCGGCGCACTCAAGGTAGAGTTTGTGGTACTCCGCGAGGGCGGGAACCGCGGCAGTTTTGGCGGCGAATTCGGTCATCACGGGGAGTTGCTTGCGGGCAAAGGCGACCACATCGACCTCGGGAAGGTGAGGCAGAAGGGTGGAGAAATTGACCACCACATGTCCTCCCGTTCGCTTCTTCGCCACTCTCAAAAGTTCTTCCTTCAACGACGGCGCGCTTTCCAGCAACCACTCGCCATAGGAGCGCAAGGTGGAGGCCTGCCGGAAAAGCTCTTCGCGTTCGCGATCAAAATCTTCGCGCTCAACGATTTTCTTGTCCCGGTAGACGACGGGCGCCGCCGCGGACGTGTCGCAGAGCCACCCAGTCCGCGGGATAAGCAGGTCGGCCTGGTCCCCTTCCTCGCGGTAGGGGAAAAAAGGCATGGTCCGGCACCTGGACGGCTTTTCTCCATGGATGGTGCACAGGAGGCCATCGGGCGCCAGGGCGGGGCAGGGAAGCGATGGCGGGATATAGGCGGTGGGGGCGATGCGGACCGCGATTTGCCGGCGTTTCCGGAGTCTCACGGTGAGGCCCAATCGAGCGCTGATGGAGAATGACTTGCTTCCCTGCCGTACGGGCGTCCAGATCACGGCCAGCGGAAAGCGTCCCGCCTGAGCGAGGGCGTCCTCGAGTGTCAGCGTCAGCCATCCGAAACAGCACTTGCCGCACGCCGTGCAGGAGAAGCGTCGTTCCATCGACCTAACCGGGGTGCACGCGCTCGCCCACCGGGCCGGGGGTCGGGCCGCCGCCGCTCAGGCGCCGCAGCATTTCTTGAACTTCTTGCCCGACCCGCATGGACAGGGCGCGTTGCGGCCGACCTTGGTGACTCGGCGCGGCGCGTGCTTCGGGTTCATCGTCCCCTCCACGTACATCCAGCTCCCCTCCTCGCGGCGGAAGCTTGCCAGTTCGTGATGTGAGTACTCCTTGCCGCGCCTCAGGAATCGGGTGACGAATTCCACCGTGCCGGCCTCATCGTCGGCGCCGCCGCCGGTGACGCCCAGCACCTCCAGGCCGAGCCACTCGGCATCGTTGGCCACGCTTTCGGCCGCGGAGCGGTTGAAGTCGCCGCGAATCCCGGCCCCATGCGTGCCTTCGATATGATCGAAGTCGCCCAGGGTGAAGGCGCTATAGCGCGAGCGCATCAACGCCTCGGCACTCGGCGCGGGCGCGCCGGCGATGAGCGGGCCGCAGCACGCATCGAAGCCGTGGCCGGATCCGCAGGGGCACGGCGTCATGGAAGGGGATTTCCTTTTCACCGGCGATTCCACGTCATTCATTAACCAAGCCCCATCCTGCCCCAAATGCGGTCGCGGCGTCACGGCCTTGGGCACGGATTTGTGGACAATTTCTGTCCCCGCCCTGTGAATCAAGGGAGCGGCCCCGGCAATGCCTTGGCCTGAATAGGGGTGGGGAGGCGCGGAGTCGGGATAAACCGGTTGAAACATAACGGGAACATTTCCTTGACGGGCCACCCCCCATCCCCTAGATTGACCGGGTTGCGCGAAACCATTTGAAAACGTTGGATTAATAGACATACGGTCGCCGTCCCGGCGGGCTCGAGGGAGTGCCCGGGGCGGACGGCCGAGGACCCGCCATGACGCAGATCGCGGCCGTTTCCCAGCGCATCTGGGACATGAAGTACCGTCTCCGCTCGGCCGACGGCCGGCCCCTGGACAAGACCCTCGCCGACACCTGGCGCCGCGTGGCCGGCGCGCTGGCGGCGCCGGAAAGGGACGCGGACCTTTGGCAGGGGCGCTTCCTGGAGGCCATGGAGGATTTCCGCTTCCTGCCCGCCGGGCGCATCCTCGCGGGCGCCGGTACGGGGCGCAACGTCACCCTGTTCAACTGCTTCGTCATGGGCGACATCCCCGACGACATGGCGGGAATCTTCGAGAACCTCAAGGAAGCGGCGCTCACCATGCAGCAGGGCGGCGGCATCGGATACGATTTCTCCACTCTCCGGCCCAAGGGGGCGCCCGTGCGCGGCATCGGCGCGGATGCGTCGGGTCCGCTGTCGTTCATGGATGTCTGGGATTCCATGTGCCGCACCATCATGAGCGCCGGGTCGCGCCGTGGCGCCATGATGGCGGTGATGCGTTGCGACCACCCGGATATCGAGGCCTTCATCGAGGCCAAGCGGGAACCGGGGCGGCTCAGGATGTTCAACCTCTCCATCCTGGTCAGCGATGGGTTCATGCGCGCGGTGAAGGAGGACGCGGCCTGGGAACTGACCTTCGGCGGGGAGGCGAACAAGAGCCTGCCGGCCAGGGAGCTCTGGGACAAGATCATGCGGGCCACCTACGCCTACGCGGAGCCGGGCGTCATCTTCATCGACCGGGTCAACCGACTGAACCCCCTGAATTACTGCGAGCATATCCACGCCACCAATCCTTGCGGTGAGCAGCCGCTGCCCGCCTACGGCGCCTGCCTGCTGGGCTCGGTCAACCTGGCCAGGCTGGTGGAGGACCCCTTCCAGGAAAGCGCCCGCATCGACGCCGGCGACCTCGGGCGCCTGGTGGAAACGGCGGTGCGCATGCTGGACAACGTGATCGAGGTCTCCCCCTTGCCCCTTGCCGCCCAGGAGCACGAGGTCAGGGCCAAGCGCCGCCTCGGCCTCGGCGTCACCGGGCTCGCCGACGCCCTGATCATGTGCCGGGCCCGCTACGGCGGCGGCGAGGCGGTGCGCCTGACCAGGTCCTGGATGGGGACCATCCGGCGGGCCGCCTACCTGGCCTCGGCCCGCCTGGCCGGGGAAAAGGGGTCGTTTCCGCTCTATGATCAGGAAAAGTACCTGGCGGGCGAAGCCGTGGCCGGCCTGGAGGATGACGTGAGGGAAGCCATTACCCGCCACGGCCTGCGCAACGCGCTGCTCACGTCGGTGGCGCCGACGGGGACCATCTCGCTTTTCGCCGACAACGTGTCCTCGGGGCTGGAGCCGGTGTTCAGCTTCAAGTACAACCGCGACCTGCTGATGGCCGACGGGTCGCGCAGCGAGGAAGAGGTCAGCGATTACGCCTACCGCCTCTATCGCCGGCTGTTCGGCGCCGAGGCGCCGCTGGGCGAGGCCTTCGTCGACGCCCAGGACCTGAGCCCCTACGACCACCTGGTCATGCAGGCCGCCGTGCAGGAATTCGTCGACAGCTCCATCTCCAAGACCATCAACTGCCCGGAAAGCATCGCCTTCGAGGACTTCAAGGACATCTACGCCCAGGCCTACGAGCTCGGCTGCAAGGGCTGCACCACCTACCGCCCGAACGAGATCACCGGCGCCGTGCTCCGCCCCAGGAACGAGCCGGAGCCGGAGCTTCCCCTCGAGGCCCCGGCCATCTCCCGGGCCCGGCCCAGGGACCTCGGCGACGCGGGCAACGTGAGCCAACTGTTCCAGCCCCTGGACCGGCCCGGCGCTTTGCCCGGGACCACCTACAAGGTGCATTGGCCGGAAAGCGACCACGCCATCTACATCACCGTGAACGACATCATCCACGACGGCCGCCGCCGCCCCTTCGAGGTGTTCATCAACTCCAAGAACATGGAGCACTACGCCTGGACGGTGGCCCTGACGCGCATGATCTCGGCGGTGTTCAGGCGCGGCGGCGACATCACCTTCGTGGTCGAGGAGCTGAAGGCCGTGTTCGATCCCCGGGGCGGCCAGTGGATGGGGGGCAAGTACGTGCCCTCCCTCCAGGCCGCCATCGGCGAGGTCCTCGAGCAGCACATGGTCAGCATCGGCTTCATCAAGGCCCCGGGCGCGGACGCGGACGCGGACGAGGGCCGCCGGGTGGTGAACCTGGAAAGCGGCGGCCACTTCCGCCAGTGCCCCAAGTGCGGCCAGGCGGGCCTGGTGCGCGAGGAAGGCTGCGACAACTGCAAGGCCTGCGGCTATTCAAAGTGCAGCTGAGGGCGGTGGGATGTTCGTATCCTAGTGTCCTGAATCCGAAATTCGTATCAACGAATTTCGGTTTCGAAAGGACACTAATTTATTGAATCCAGTGTGATTCAGATTCCAAAATTCAGCACTCTTAATGTGCTGAATTTCGGAACCATC
>JADFTO010000148.1 GCA_022560215.1 Pseudomonadota bacterium
ACCACATCGTCGACGAAAACCGGCTGCACGGTCCGCCGGCCGCCGGCCGGCAGGGGCACCGGAACCGGCAGCCATTTCGGCCAGCGCTTAAGATAGCGCAGGATCCGGTTGACGTTGCGGTCGTCGGGGGCGCCGTAGATCATCGACGGATGCAACATCACACCCGTCACGCCCGACGACAGAAACAGGGTTTCGGCGGCGCGCACTTCATCGGCGGCGGGGTCGGGCAGTGTCGTGAAGCGGCGGGTCGAGCCGATCAGCACCAAGCGTTCGCAGCTCGTGGGCAGGCAATCGAGCAGGATTCCGGTATGGCGCGCATGAACCAGGTTCACCACCCGGCGCGCGCCGATGAGCGCCTTGGCGACGCTCACCGGATGGTCGAAATCGGCGATCGCGTGGCGGCAGCCGTCACCCAATGCCTCGAGCCGCGCCCTTGACCGGCCGACGGCGATGACATCATGACCGTCGGCGCAAAGCCGCTCGACGAGATAACGACCGGTCTTTCCCGCCGCTCCCAGAACCGCGAACATGGGCCTCTCCATATTTCCCGGCCGAATGATAACCGCGCCCGCCCACGCCGCGTAAATCAATTCTTTTCTCAGACGAGGCATCGGTTACAGTCGCTGACAACGAATTCGGGCAGCATGAGGACTCCATGAAACTCTCTTTTTCGACCAAACCCGCCGCCGGGGACACGCTCGTCGTCGGCGCCTTCGAAGGGCGGCGGTTGAGCCGCTCCGCGGACGATGTGGACAAGGCCTGCAAGGGCGCCCTGAGCCGGGCCATGAAGGCGGGCCGTTTCACCGGCGCGAGCAATCAGTTCCTCGATGTCATGGCGACGGCCGCCGTCTGGGCCGTCATCGCCGCCGGAGGCGTGCTCGCCTGGTACGCCTATGATCTCCCCGACGTGGACCGGGCCCTGGCCGCCACCCGCCGTCCCACGGTGACCCTGCTTTCGGCCGACGGCGCCGTGATCGCGACGAGGGGCGACCTCTACGGACTGCCGGTGAGGCTGGATCAGCTGCCTCCGTCCCTGCCCCGGGCCGTGCTGGCCACCGAGGACCGGCGCTTCTACGATCATTTCGGGATCGATATAATCGCCCTCGCCCGCGCCGCCCTGGCCAACATGCGCGCCGGGCGCATCGTCCAGGGGGGCAGCACCATCACCCAGCAGGTGGCCAAGAACCTGTTCCTGACGCCGGAACGCACCCTCAAGCGCAAGGTCCAGGAGCTGCTCCTGGCTTTCTGGCTGGAGAGCAGGCTGACCAAGGACCAGATTCTCGCCGTTTACCTCAACCGGGTCTACCTGGGCTCGGGCGCCTACGGGGTCGAGGCGGCGGCGCGGCGCTACTTCTCCCGCCCGGCCCGACGCCTGAGCGCCTACCAGTCGGCCATGCTGGCCGGCATGCTCAAGGCGCCGTCGCGCTACAATCCCATAGCGGACCCGAAAGCGGCCGCCAAGCGGACCCGGCTGGTGATTTCCAACATGGTGGCCGCCGGCTACCTGACGGCGGGTCAGGCCAAGGCCCTGGCCAAGCGCAAGGGAGACGTCGCCGCCCCTGCCCGCGCCGGCCGCCACTTCGCCGACTGGGTATTGGATCGCGTGTCGGGTTACGTCACCCCCGGGGACCGGGACCTGACCGTCGTCACCACCCTGGATTCACGCCTGCAGCGCCGGGCCGAGGCCGCCGTCGGGGCCTCGGGCGTCGAGTCCGAGGTGGCCCTGGTGGCGCTATCGCCGGACGGCGCCGTCCTCGCCATGGTGGGCGGCAGGGATTATTCGCGGAGCCAGTTCAACCGGGCCACCCAGGCCCGGCGCCAGCCGGGATCGGCCTTCAAGCCCATCGTCTACCTGGCGGGGCTGGAGGCCGGCCTGACGCCGGATACCATCGTTGTCGACCGGCCGCTGACGGTGGCCGGATGGCGCCCGCGCAACTTCGAGCGCACCCACGTCGGCCCGGTCACGCTGCGCCGGGCCCTGGCCCGATCCATCAACACGGTCGCGGTCCAAGTGTCGGAACGGGCGGGCCGGGCCCGGGTCATCGCCACGGCCCGGCGGCTGGGAATCACCGCCGCCCTCAGGCCCGAGCCGAGCCTGGCGCTCGGCGCCGCCGAGATCAGCCTGCTGGAGTTGACCGCCGCCTACGTCCCCTTCGCCAACGGCGGCGCCGGCGTCTGGGCCCACGCCATCCAGTCCATCCGGGATTCCAAGGGCCGGGAGCTTTACCGGCGCCGGGGCTCGGGCCCGGGCCGGGTGGTGGCCGCCGCCCACGTCGCCGCCATGAACGACATGCTGGCCGCCGCCATCGATTCGGGCACCGGGCGCGCCGCCGCCTTCGGCCATCCCGCGGCCGGCAAGACCGGCACCAGCCAGAACCACCGGGACGCCTGGTTCGTCGGCTACACGGCGCACCTGGTGGCCGGCGTCTGGATGGGCCACGACGACGGCAGGTCCTTAGGGAAAGTCACCGGCGGCGGGGCGCCGGCCCGCCTCTGGCGCTCGTTCATGGCCGGCGCCCACGAGGGCCTGGCGCGGCGTCCCCTGCCGGGGCTGCCCGCCCGTCCCGGGCCTGGGGGCGAGGAGCGCCCCGGGCCGGGCTTCTGGAAAAGGCTGCTCGCCGGGCTTACGGCCGGGGACTAGGAAGGATCGATCCGCGGAGATTTACTTGGCCATGCGGGAGATGGTGGCGGTGGTGCTGTGGCCATCTTCCAGTTCCACCAGCAGGACGTGGCCGCCGTAGCCTTGCACGAACTCGGCCCCGACCACCTTGTCCATGGCCCAATCGGCGCCCTTGACCAGGATGTCGGGGCGCAAGGATTCGATCAATTCCTCAGGCGTGTCCTCGGAAAAGATCACCACCATGTCGACCGACGCCAGCGAGGCCAGCACGGCGGCCCGCGCGGCCTCCGTCTGGATCGGCCGCTCCGGTCCCTTGAGGCGGCTGGTGGAGGCGTCGCTGTTCAGCCCCACCACCAGCCTGTCGCCCGCTTCCCTGGCCTGTTTCAGGAGCGACACGTGGCCCGGGTGCAGGAGGTCGAAGCAGCCGTTGGTGAAGCCCACTTTCAGGCCCTGGCGCCGCCACAGCTCGACCCGGTCCATGGCCGGCTCTATGGCCATCACCTTGGCCTCGGCGGTGGAAAGATCGCGATGGTGCAGCGCCGCCGTCACCTCGGAGGCGTAGGCCGCGGCGGTGCCCACCTTGCCCACCACGATGCCGGCGGCGACGTTGGCCAGTTCCGCAGCCAGTTCCAGGCGTGCGCCCGCGGCCAGGGCCGCGGCCAGGGCCGAGACCACCGTGTCGCCGGCGCCGGAGACGTCGAAGACCTCTCTGGCAACGGCCCCCAGGTGGGTGACGCCGCCTTCGCCCGATACGATGGTCATGCCGTCCCGGCTGCGGGTGACGAGCACGGTTTCGATGCCGCAATCGGCGATCAGGGACCTGGCGGCGGCGACGATTTCGTCATCCTCGGCAACCGGCATCCCCGTCGCTTCCCCCAGCTCGCGGCGGTTGGGGGTGATAACGTGAGCCCCCCGGTAGCGCCCGAAGTCGGCGCCCTTGGGGTCGACGATCACGGTCTTGCCCGCGGACCTGGCGGCATCGATGATGGCCGCCGCCGCGTCCCCCGACAGCACCCCCTTGCCGTAGTCCGACAGCACCACGACGGCGCATTCGTTCATGGCGTCCGAGGCCGCGTCCAGGATCAGGGCGCCGGTCTCGGGCGGCAGGGGGGCGGCGGTCTCCCAGTCGGCCCGCATGAGCTGCTGGTTCCTGGAAAGGTAGCGGGTCTTGATGGAGGTCTGCCTTCCCGGCGCCACGATCAGGTTGGCCTCGATTCCGTCCAGCTTGTTGAGCAGGTCCCTGACCTCGCCGGCCGCCCCGTCGTCGCCCACCGTGGCCACGAACCTGCCCCGGGCGCCCAGCGCCACCAGGTTCCGGGCCACGTTGCCGGCGCCGCCGAGCATGGCCGTCCGGCCGCGGATGGAAAGAACGGGGATCGGGGCCTCCGGCGAGATGCGCTCCACGTCGCCGTGGACGTAACGGTCGATCATGATGTCGCCGACGGTGAGCACCCGGGCCCCTGGCAAGGCATCGAGAAGGGCGAGGAGGTCTTGGCGCTCCGTCATGGCCGGCCCGCCTCCAGCGCCCCGCACAGCATGTGGCCGAGCGTGATGTGCATCTCCTGGATGCGGGCCGTGTCGTCCGAGGGCACGATGACGAAGGGATCCGCGTGGTCCCGCATCCTGCCGCCGCCGCCGCCGCCGAGGCCGGCGGCCACGGCGCCGAGACGCCTGGCCGCCGCCAGGGCGCGGATGACGTTCTCGCTGTTGCCGGAGGTGGAAATCCCGATGGCCACGTCGCCGGGCCTGGCCAGGGCCTCCAGCTGGCGGCAGAACAGGTCGTCGAAGCCGAAATCGTTGCCGATGGCGGTCAGGGTCGAGGTGTCGGTGGTCAGGGCCAGGGCCCGGATGGGGTCGCGCTCGGACTTGTAGCGGACCACCAGTTCGGTGGCCAGGTGCTGGGCGTCCGCGGCGCTGCCGCCGTTGCCGAAGAAGATGATGGTGTTCCCGGCGGCGACGGCTCCGGCGCAGACCTCGACCAGCCTGAGGAACGGTTCGCGCACCGCCTCGCGGGTGGCGGCAAGCACGTTCGCGTGGGCGTCCAGTTCCGATGCGTAGAAGGCGTCCAGGTCCATGGGGTTCCCTCGGGATTGCGGCGGGCGGCCCGAGGGCTGTTTTACTCCCTTAGGACCCCGGGATGCAAAGAGACAGGATAAAGGCTTTGTTTCCGGTGCCCGGCCCGGCTATTTAGCTTCCATGTGTGGCCTCGCCGCCATATTCGCCTACCATGCGGACGCCCCCGGCGTCGAGGCGGGCGAGCTCGAGCGCGTCAGCGCGGCCATGGCCAGGCGCGGACCCGACGCGCGAGGGTCGTGGACCGGGGCGGCCGGCCGGGTGGGCCTGGCCCATCGGCGGCTCGCCATCATCGATTTGGACGCGTCCGCCAACCAGCCCATGGAATACGCCCCGCCCGGGGGCGCCTTGCGCATCACTTACAACGGCGAGATCTACAACTTCCGCGCCTTGAGGGACGAGCTGGAGGCCAAGGGCCACGAATTCCGCACCCAATCGGACACCGAGGTCCTGCTCCATCTCTATGCCGAACATGGGGCCGCCATGGTGCGCCGGCTTCGAGGCATGTATGCCTTCGCCATCTGGGACCAGGCCCGGCGCGGCATGCTGCTCGCCCGCGATCCCTTCGGCATCAAGCCCCTCTATGTGGCCGACGACGGGCGCACCTTGAGGGCCGCCTCCCAGGTCAAGGCGCTGCTCGCCGGGGGAAGCGTGGACCGCAGCCCGGACCCGGCGGGACACGCGGGCTTCTTCCTGTTCGGCTACGTGCCCGAGCCCCACACCCTTTACGCCGGCGTCCGCGCCCTGCCCGCGGGGTCGACCCTGTGGGTGGATGAAGGCGGCGCCCGTAGGGAAGAGCGTTTCTTCGACGTCACCGAAACCCTGGCCGAAGACGGGGCCGGGGAGACCGATGAGCTCGGCGCCCTGCTCCGGGATTCGGTCGTCCATCATCTGGTTTCCGACGTCCCCGTCGGCGTCTTCCTGTCGGCGGGGCTGGATTCGGCCACCATTACCGGGCTGGCGTCGGAATCCCACGGCGCGGGACTGGAAACCATGACGCTGGCATTCGATGAATACCAGGGGACGGCGCGGGACGAAGCGCCCTTGGCCGAACGGGTGGCGGGCGTCTACGGCACCCGTCACCGGACGGTGCGCATCGAGAATGGGGCCTTCGCCGATGAGCTGGACGGCCTGTTCCGGGCCATGGACCAGCCCACCATCGACGGCGTGAATACCTATTTCGTGGCCAAGGCGGCGGCCGGACTCGGCCTCAAGGTGGCCCTTTCCGGCCTCGGCGGCGACGAGCTGTTCGGCGGCTACGACACCTTCCGCCAGGTCCCGGCCCTGGTCTCAGGGCTGGGGCGGATCCCTCGGATGCGGACGCTGGGCCGGGCCCTGCGCCATGTGGCGGCGCCCCTGGCCCGGGCCCTGACCTCGCCCAAGGCCGCCGGGATCTTCGAATACGGCACCCGCTACGGGGACGCCTACCTGCTCAGGCGGGCGCTCTTCATGCCCTGGGAGCTGCCGGGCATCCTCGGGCCCGACATGGCCGCGGACGGCTTGCGGGCCTTGCGGCCCCTGGAGCGGCTGGACCGGACCCAAGCCCCGGTGACGGGCGCCCGGCGCAAGGTCGCGGCCCTGGAGATGGCCTGGTACATGAAAAACCAGCTTCTGCGCGACGCCGACTGGGCGGGCATGGCCCATTCCCTGGAAATCAGGGTGCCCCTGGTGGACTGGACCTTGTTCCGGGCCCTTGCCGGGCGCCTGGGGAGGCCGGGGGGGCCGGCCAAGCGGGACATGGCGGCGACGCCGGCGACGCCCCTGCCCGAAGCCATATTGGTGCGGCCCAAGACCGGGTTTAGCGTGCCCGTCGGCGACTGGGTCCAGGGCAAGGAGCGGGGCCTTAGGGGCTGGGCCCGGCGGGTGTACGGGGAATTCACCAGCGCCGGATAGTGCTCTAAAGCCCGAGGGTCAGGCCCAGGGTGTTCTTCTCGTGGGTGACGGCCTCGAACTCGAGGCCGAGGTTCCGGGCGTAATGGTAGGAATCCCGAACCTCGGCGTCGGGCGGCGCGCCATGTCGGCGTAGCGCTCCATGTATTTCGGGTTCCCGGGGTCGGTTTAAATCTCGG
>JADFTO010000007.1:0-10930 GCA_022560215.1 Pseudomonadota bacterium
CCAAAGGTCATTATCAGTGACCTTTGGTATTAATCGAAAACATCCCGGGCCCGCCACAGGCGACGGGCGGGAAAGGATATGCACTCATAAACCGAGGGTCTTCTTACGGCCACATCGCAGACCTTTGGAGATCCCGACTGGGAGTGCCGCTCATGAGCCAGAGCGGATCTCCCCGAATGCAGCACCACTTAGACCTGCCTTCAATGATCCGCGTTCAACAAATTGTGATCGAAAAGCAAAGGCGAAATTGATCCAGGTCAAGTCGCAGCCATCCAAAAAGGGGGATCAAAGCCGCAACCTTTTGCGCCCGAACCGAACGGAGGCCGCAGAAGAGAGCCTTTGAGTACGACACAACCAGGAAATGGGTTGGCAGCGGTATCGCTGCCCCCGACCCGCAGACACGGAAGCCGCACATGATCAATCTGAAGAAATTATCCCGCGAGCAGCTAGAGACGATGGCAATCGCCGGAGAGCAAGTTCTGGAATGCTACCGGGTGCTCCAGAAAAGCAACTCGAATGTCGTCGCCGAGGTTCTTCGCGGCCAGGGAGAATTCTATGAGTTCGACCATTATCCCAAGGGCGACGTGTACGATTCGGAAACGCATTCCCAGTTTTATTACCACTCCCACCGGGAAGGGGAACACGGCCACTTCCATACCTTCCTGAGGGAGGCGGGCATGCCGAAAGATTGCCGCCCGGTCAAACAGTCCGAAGCCGACTTCATGAAAGAACGGGACGACAAGCTCAGCCATCTCATCGCCATCTCCATGAACCGCGCCGGATACCCCATCGCCCTGTTCACGACCAACCGCTGGATCACCGCCGACAACTGGTACACGGCAGATAACGTGATCAAGATGCTGGACCGTTTCGAGATTGATCTCGCCTGGCCGTCCTGGCCCGTCAACATCTGGGTCACCGCCTTGCTGCGTCTGTTCCGTCCACAGATCGAGGAACTGGTACGGGAACGCAATTCCACGGTGGCGGACTGGCAGAAACAACATCCCGGGAAGGACGCCTTCGAGGATCATGGGTGCGACATCACCTCGACTCGGAGAATCTCGGTCGCGGCCCAGATCAAGCGCGTGAACAGGTCATTGGAGGCCACCGCCGCCTGACCCGCCGGGATACCGGCCAACGCCAGCGACAGGCGCAGGCGCAACATATTCCTGACCTTCAATAAACAGTCCGATGGCGATATGAGGGCCAGGTACTACGAGGATAAGTGGGCGAGCTATGCACCGAACCAGGCCGACACGGCACGATCGGAAGACTCGTTCCGGGTGTGAAGACCCTCGTATCTCGAACGGGCCTGTCCCGGCGCCAGGCGATCAAGGCAGCGGGCGCTGGCGGGGAACCCATCGGACTCTTGGTCCCCGCGACCGATGGTGGATCACGACATGATGCAGATTGCCGACGTATTAAGGGCAGGGGGTCGGGTTGGATAAGGGGGCGTCAGCCGCCGATCTGCATGGCCGCCGGGCCGATCACCACGATGAACAGGACCGGCAGGAAAAAGATGATCATCGGGACCGTCAGCTTGGCCGGCAGGGCGGCGGCTTTTTTCTCGGCCTGGTGCATGCGTTCGTCCCGCTTCTCCTGCGCCAGCACCTGAAGCGCGACGCCGACGGGGGTGCCGTACTGTTCGGACTGGATCATGGTTGTCGACAGGGCCTTGGCCGAGGGCATCCCGGTGCGGTTGGCGAAGTTCTCGTAAGCCTGCCGGCGGTCGCCGAGGTAGGCTAGCTCCGCCGACAGCAGACCGAATTCCTGGGCCAGGATCGGCGATGCGTCGGCGATTTCCTCCGTCACCCGGACAAAGGCGCTCTCCACGCCCAAGCCGGCCTCGACGCAGATCACCATCAGGTCCAAGGTGTCGGGGAAGGCATCGGACATTTCATCCTGGCGCTTCTGGATGGAGTTCGCCAACAGGAGCTTGGGCAGATAATACCCCGCCACGGCGCCGACGCCGGCGAAGATGAACTTGACGAAATTGGGATACGGAAATTCATCCATCAGGCCGATGTAAACCAAGGTGCCGATCCCGCCGCCGAGAGCCACCAGAATCCGGGTCGAATAATAGCCCGCCACCACCGAACGGCCGCGCAGGCCCGCTTGCGCCAGTTCGTTGCGGACGTCCTTGGCGGTCAGGATGTGCTGGAGGTTGACCGCTTTCAGGATCTTGTTGAACAGCACCACGTGGGGCTTGGTTGTTTGCTGGCGGATGACCGATGTCTTTTGCAGGGTCTCCATCTGCATGCGGCTGAGATCGCCGCGGTGGCGGCTGACGACGTCCTTGATCCGTTTCGCCTTCTTGCCGCCCTCGAGGAAGGAGAGCCCGAACACCAGCGCCGAGATGACAGCCCCCAACACCAGGACCCACATGATCATCGTGGGTATGTCCATTCGCAACAAAGCCGTCATGGTCACACCTTGAAGTGAATCATTTTCCGCATCACCAGGGAGCCCAAGGTCATCCAGAAGGCCCCGATGGCAAGCAGGATGTTGCCCGTGGTTTCGGTGAACAGAAGCATCAGGTATTCGGGGTTCACCACGGACAAGAGGCCGGCCACCGCGAACGGCAAGGAGCCGATGATCATGGCCGAGGCCTTGGCTTCGCTCGCCATCGCCTGGGCCTTGTCCCTCATTTTCTTGCGTTCCCGCAATACCGTCGACAGGTTGGAGAGCGTATCCGCCAGGTTGCCGCCGGTCTGGCGCTGGATCTGGGTGACGATGGCGAAGAACTTGTATTCCGCCGTGGGCAGGCGCTCGATCCCCCGGGCCATGAGGTCGTCGAGGGTCATGCCCAGATTCTGCCCCTCCACCAGGAGGCGGAATTCCTCGCCGAGGGGGGGGTCGTACTCGCGGGCGACGATGTTGAAACATTCGTTGATGGGCAAGCCCGACCGGATGCCGCGGACGATCAGGTCGATGGCGTCGGCGAAACTGGCGGTGAATTTCGCCTGCCTGCTCTTGGCCATGGACTTGAGCACGAGCTTGGGCACCAGGAGGCCGCCGATCAGGAGAGCCGCGATCGCCCCCAGGGGCTGCAAACCGGTGAGCAGGTAGGCGAAAGCCCCGAGAACACCGACCCCCGTGCTGATAACGAAGTAGGTGGCGACCGACACATCAAGGCCGGCCTGCATGATGTCGCTCCGGGTGACGTCGAGAGGGCTTTTCTTGGCGCCCCTATGCTCCAGCTGCTTGACCTTTTCCTGGATGCGCCTCTGCCGGCGTCCATCGGCCCTTTCCGTCGTCCCCCCGCCCCCGTCGCCGATCACGCCGATCTGGTTCATGCGCTGGCGCAACAGGACACGGGGGCGGATGATCATGGCGGCCCCGATGACCATGCCCCCCAGAATCAACATGGCGGCCACCGACCCGATGACCACGAAGATGATGGCTTCCTCTGTCATCTCAGCCCATGCCCAAGGCCTTGGCGAGTTTCGCCTCCAGGCCGAAGTAGCGGGCCTTGTCCCAGAATTGCGGCCTGAGGCCCGTCGCCTGGTGTTCGCCGAGGATCTTGCCTTCCGACGATTCGCCGATGAACTTGTAGACGAAAAGGTCCTGAAGGGTGATCACGTCCCCTTCCATGCCGATCACTTCCGTCACGTGGGTCACCTTGCGCGAGCCGTCGCGCAGGCGCTGCGCCTGGATGATGACGTGGATGGCGGCGGCGATCTGTTCGCGGACCGCCTTGGCCGGCAGGTTGTAGCCGCCCATGGCGATCATGTTCTCGACCCGGCTGACGGCCTCGCGCGGGTTGTTGGCGTGGATGGTCCCCATTGAGCCGTCATGGCCGGTGTTCATGGCCTGCAAGAGGTCGAAGGCTTCCGGCCCGCGCACCTCGCCGACGATGATCCGCTCGGGACGCATGCGCAGGCAGTTCTTGACCAGATCGCGCATGGTGATCTCGCCCACCCCTTCCAGGTTAGGCGGGCGGGTCTCCAGGCGCACCACATGGGGCTGCTGGAGCTGCAGTTCTGCCGCGTCCTCGCAGGTGATGATCCTTTCAGTGACGTCGATATGCCGGGTCATGCAGTTGAGCAGGGTCGTCTTCCCGGACCCGGTGCCGCCGGAGATCAGGACGTTGCAGCGACACGCCGAGATGACTTCGAGCACGGTCTTGAGAGATTCGGTGATGGAGCCGAACTCGACGAGCTTCTCCAGGGTCAGCTTTTCCTTCTTGAACTTGCGGATGGTCAGCACGGCGCCGTCGATGGCCAGGGGCGGGGCGATCACGTTGACCCGGGAGCCGTCCATGAGCCGGGCGTCGCAGATGGGGCTGGATTCGTCGACCCGCCTGCCGACCGCGGTCACGATGCGCTGGCAGATGTTCATCAATTGCGCGTTGTCGCGGAAGGTGATGTCGGTCAGCTCGATCTTGCCATCGGTCTCGATATAGACCTGGCCGGCGCCGTTGACCATGATATCGGCGATGTCGTCGCGTTCGAGGAGGGGTTCCAGGGGGCCGAGGCCGAGGATATCGTTGCAGATATCGACGATCACCTGCTGCTGTTCCTGGATGGTCAGCACCAGGCCCCGCATGCTGATGATCTCGGCGGTCATGTCGGAGATTTCCTCGCGCACCTGATCGGTCGAGAGCTTGCTGATTTCGGCCAGGTCGACGGCCTCGAGGAGGTCGTTGAAGATGACCACCTTGATCTCGGCCAGCTTTTCGCTCGCCGCCGGGGTTTGCACCATCCCCACCTGGGACACCAGGGGTTCGGGGGCTTTCCTGGGTTCGGGCGCCTTGGGCGCGGGCTCCGGGGCCGCCACCTCGGGTTGCGGTGATTCCACCTCGGGCGGCGGGGAGGCCTGCTCGGGAGCTTCCCGGGGTTCGGGCGGCGGAGGAAGGGCGGTCTCGGCGGGTCGAGGCCGGACCGGTGTCTCTGCCTGCTGCTGGGTTCCCCTTCTTCCGAACATGATGTGCCGCTACTTCTTGGCGCCCTTCTTGAACATGGAAAAACCCTTTTTCTTCCCTTCCTCTGCGCTTGCCTCGCGGGCGCTCACCAGTTTGGCCAGGTCGATGATCGCCGCGGTGGCTTTGCTTTTGGGGCTCGCCTTGGACATCATTTCGCCGATGTTCAGCGCCCTGCCGAAGGCCTCCGGGTCGTAGGGAATGGAAAGCGACGGCTCAAGCGCCAGGGCGTCCTTGAAGTCCTTGTCCTTCAGGTCCGCCCTTTTCGCCGCTCCCACCTGGTTGAGCACCACCCGGGTGGGATAATCCACGCCCCGTTTCGGCCCCAGATATTCTACAACATTTTTCGCGTTGCGCAGATTCGTCAAATTGGGCCGACATATCAGGATCAATTCGTCGGCGCCGGCGATCACGTCGTTGACCCAGGGCTCCCAGACATGGGGCACGTCGAGGACGATGAATTCCGCCATGGACTTGAGGACTCTCAGGAGCAGATCAAGGGAGTCGGGCGTGATGTTCATGCCGATGCTGAGCGAGGACGGGGAGGCCAGGACCGAGAGCTTGCTCTCGCCGAAGTCCATGAAAAACTGGTTGAGCAGGCCGGCGTCCAGGTGATCGGTCTGGGAAAGGGCGTCGACGATCGTCTGCCGGGGCTGCATGTTGTAGGTCAAGGCCGCCGTCCCGTAGGACAGGTCAAGATCGACAAGGATCGCCTGTTCGTCATAGGCGACGGCCAGTTCGTGGGCCACGTTCTGGGCGATGACGCTGCTCCCCGCCCCGCCGGTCATCCCGGCAAAGGCGATGACCCGGCCGCTGGTATCGGAGTCCACGCCCTCGAAGACCTTGGCGATGGAGTCCCTCAGCACGTCGTCGCCGAGCGGCGTGATCAGGTAGTCGCTGATCCCCGCCTGAATCAGGGTCCTGAACAGTCCGATGTCGTTCTGGTTGCCGATCAGGATGACCCGGGTCTCCGGGTCGCAGACGTTGGCCAGGCCCTCCAGTTCCTCGAAAATCCTGTCGTCCTGGGACGAGGTCTCGACGATCAGGAGTTTCGGGGTCTGCTTGTCGGCGAGGTAGGAGACGGCGGCGAGTATTCCCCCCTCGTGCACGTCGATGGTGCTGCGGAAAAGGAGCCTGTCCTCCTTCAACGCCTCGACGGCCTCGACCGTTTCCCTGGAATTAAGGAAGGCTCCTATGGGTATCCTGAGTATCACGGCGGTTCCTGCATTCCGTCTTCGCTTGTCCCGGATTTCCGGGCTTACGATCCCCCGGGAGCGGCGGCGCCGCTTTCGCCCGCGCCGGACGAGCCGCTGGATCTCAATTCAGGGCTTCCGACCCCCCTGCCGCCCGTCGGCGATCCCGCTACCGGCTCGTAGTTGTAGATGATGGTGTTGCTGTGCGGCGCTGCCCTGTTGCTCATGGTCGCGGGGCTGTAGAGGTCGCCCGGGTTCACCACCATCAGCCCGAGATTGCGCTGGATCGAGCAGCCGAAATTGGTGTGACGGCGGTTCGACCAGTTGAGGCCGACGCTGGACGACCAATCGCCGCAGTCGGGCACCTTGACCGCGCTGGCGACGAAGGAAAGGATGGCCAGCCTGGCGTCCGTGGTGCTGCTGCCGCCGCCCTGCCTGATGGTGATCTCCCGGGACCTCAGGCCGGCGGCCCTGAGGAGCTCGTGCAGCCGGCGGACCCTGGCGCTATCCGCTTCGGCCACCATGCGGCCCTGGCCGCGGTCCAGATAATCGCCGACGAAGCGCCGCAGCCCGTCGGCGTCCTCGGCGGACAAGGCCCCGTCGCCGCTTGGAACGTTGATCGACAGCGAGAGCCTTTCCTTGACCACGATCAGGGGATAGGCTTCCCGGTAGTCGGCGGCGCGCTTGGGGTCCTCGCAGGCCGTGATGGCCAGCGACAAGATGACCGGCCCGATGAGAAATTTCAGCGCTCTTTTGGTGCGTATCGTGCAATCGGTCATCGCTGGTCACTCCATGAAGTAGCCGAACGGCCCCTTGAGGGTCTCGGCCCAGATGTCCCGCTCCCCCTTGGCGTATTCCCGGTGCAGCCGGCCCAGCAGGAAGAAGTCGATGTCGCTCGCCGGCTCGAAGCCGTCGGTAGGCAGGGAGAGGGCGTTCTTGTTGCCGACGGGCTTGGCCAGATAGGCCGTCACCGTGATGACGAGTTCAGTTTCACCGCGCGTGAATTCGGTGCTCCGGAACAGGGCGCCGATCACCGGAATATCCTTCAGGAAGGGGAAGCCGCTGATGGAGTTGCTCATGTTATCATCAATCAGGCCCGCGATCATGACCGTGCCCCCGCTCGGCAGGTCGATGGTTGTTTCGGTGCGCTTCGAAATGATGGTGGGGATGTTGACGTTGGGTCCGAGGGAGACGGTATTGGTCGCGTCGACCGAGCTGATTTCGGTGATAAGTCGAAGGTTGATCCGGTCCCCGGCGATGACCACGGGGGTGAATTCGAGCCTGATGCCGAATTCCCGGTAAGTGATGCTCAGGTTTCCGCTCTGGTCGACGCCGGACGGGATCGGGGTCTCGCCGCCGGCCAGGAAAGTCGCCGTCTCGCCCGAAAGCACCGTCAGGGTGGGTTCGGCCAGGGTCTTCGTCAGGCCCTGCTTTTCGAGAATATCGAACTGGGTCTTGCCCAACAGGCCGAAGCCCGCCAAGGGGTTGCCGGTGGCGAACACGGCGTCGGTGAACCCGGGTCCCGTGGTCGAGAAGATGACCCTTTGGCCGCCGAGTTCCCAGTTGAAGACGTTGTTCACCGCAAAGTTCTTGGTCACCGTGCGGGCCATCTCGGAAACCCGGACCTGGAGGATCACCTGCTGGGAGCCGCGCAAGTCCAGCATGTTGATCACGTTGGCGTCGCCGCCGACGAAGCGCCGGGCGATGACCACGGCGTTGGCCGAGTCGGACGCCGTGCGCACGGTCCCGGTCAGGAAAACCGTGTCGCGGAAGACCGCCACGTTAATGTCTTGCTCCGGCAGGAGTTGGGCCAGGGCCGCCTCTATGCCCACATGGTCCGTTACCACGCGCACGTCGAGCTGATGGATGATGCGGCCGCCGGCGCCCGTGAAGATGATGTCGGTCGTCCCCACGCCCCTTGCGATCACGAATACCTGCCTGGGCCTGTCGGCATCGAAGTTCACGTCGGCGATCCCTTCGTTGCCGACGATGATGCCCTCGACCGGGGACGGCAGGCTGACGGCCCGGGTCTTGTTGACGGTAATCTCCATGATCACGGGGGACGGGGCCTTAGGCGCCGCCCGCTCCGACGCCGTCCTGGCGGCGGGGGCGGCGCTTCTGCTCTGCGGGACCTGCTGCGCCGCGGCCGTCGCGGCAAACATGGCGAGGCTACAAATGGCCGCGATCCGGATTCTTAAGCCGCCGGTCATTTAATGGTGATTTCCTCCGTGGTCTTGGCCCCTCCCCGGTAGATCTTGACCACCCTGGGCGGGGGCGCTTCCACGGGTTTTTTCCCGGCTAGCCTGGCGGCCTCCAGCTCGGCCCTCCTGGCGGTTTCCTCCCCGGCCGTCCTCGTCGCGGCCTTCTCGCCGGCTTTCCTGGCGGCTTCCAACTCGGCCCTTCTGGCGGCTTCCTCCTCGGCCGTCCTCGCCGCGGCCTCACCCTTGGCCTTCCTGGCGGCGGCCTCGGCCCTCTTTTTCTCCAGGGCGCTCCTCCGCTTCTCCAGCTCGGTGTTAATTCTGCTCAGGAAGGGGCTTACCTCCACGTCGGTGGTGTAGGTCCCCGGGGATTCCCTGTCGCGGACGCCCTCGAGGGAGCGTAAAACCAGCGACAGCTTTCCCATGGCCCGCGCCGTGGTCAGGATTTCCGACTGCTTGGGAGAGAGCTCGAGGGTGACCGTCTTCACCACTTCTGCCTTGTTCTCGAAATCCTCGATCTTCTGGTCGACGGCGAGAACCGGGACGTTTCGGAGGATGGTTTCCGTGGTGAAGGAGAGCACGATCAGGGGAGCGTTGGGATCCCGGGGCCCCATCTTTTGCAGCACTTCCCTGGCCTTGTCATGGGTGAGCAGGATATCCACTTCGTCTCCCGGCAGGATGAAACCGGCGGCACCCGTCCTGGCGGTCACCGAAACGGACATGGCACGCTTGCCGGCGTCCAGCATGCCGGCCATGAAGCCGGGCTTGTCTCGCTTGAACACCTTGGAGGCCAGAATGGGCTCCCCTTCGAACATGGGGCGCCGGACGACGCCTCCGATGAACTCCTTGATCCGTTCTCCTTGCAGCTCTTCCTCGTCCACCGCCACGTACTGCTTGTTCAGGGCTTCATCGACCCAGACCTGCCATGCCATGGAATCTTCGGTGAGGGTCGCCCCTGTCGCAAGATCCTTGCTGGCCACGAGGACCCTGATCTTCTTGATCTCGGCCTCCTTCTGGAGTTTCTCGATGTTTTCCTCGCCGGAAAATCTCTGGATCAGATAGGTGGCGATGCCGGCGACGGCCACGGCGAGAACGAGGATTCCGACAATGAGTACACGCATGAGGGCCTCGAATCCTTTAACTTCCCGGCGGTGACTAAACCCAACGTCCCGGAGACAAACCAATCCCTCCGGGCTCCGGCCGCCCTGTCCGTCGCCGGATTATACGCGGCCAAGCCCGAATCCGGCGACTTATATTCTTGTTATTACGTATTAATTTACCATTGATTTTCGACCTTTACTACCTCTTGCGCCGTAACCCGCCGCCGGGAACATGAAGCGCGTGGCCTGCTGGGCACCCTGTCTACGGCCCAGCGTCCGGACAACTAGCCGGATAGTGCCCTAGAGCGGTTCAGGATTGAAGGCGCGGGCGCCGGGCGCTATCCTGTACGTTCCACCGCTAAAGACGCGGGAACACCGACTCGAGGCCGTCCACGGACGCGATTACATGATTGAGGAACACAGACATAGCGGGCGTCGGAAGACACTGTTCGGGGGGGTATTGTTCAACGACGATGGCGCCCAATGGGATTGTTCCATCGTCGACATTTCCGAAACCGGCGCCAAGGTCAGGTCGCGAGCCGACCTGGAGGCCGGCTCTTTCATCAACATGAAAATAACCAAGTTCAACGACTTGCGCCGCGCCGAAGTGATGTGGATCCGGGACGGCTTCCTGGGCCTACGCTTCGTGATAAAGATCGATAAGCATCAGAAAGAGATGGCGGAGTTCTTCAAGCTCGTCGGTAAGTACGGGCGGCCTTGAGCGGCCAGAGGCAATGCCTGGGGCGATACCTTGTGAATGGAATCCGCTCCTAAGTTACCCACTCCTTTTTCGTCGGAGTCCCGCCGCCCCCATCCGCCATGGATTGGCGGGTGCGCAGGAAACGCATGGCCCGTTGCGCCGCCTCCATGGTGATCCGGTCGTAGACGCCGAGCAGCGCGTCCCTTTCGACCTGTGAGAGTTTGCCCTCGGGGTCCGTCAGGATCAACAGATTGGAAAACGCGGCGGCATCGAAGTCGATGGCCTTGCACACCACCGCCAGCTTTTCGCCGCCTTGGTCCAGGATGGCGCGTCTGGCCGTCGCCGTATCCAGCTTGCCGAGCCGGGCCATTCCGGCGACGAATTCCGGGATCTTTCCTTGTTGCGCGAGCTGGAGAAGGAGCTCCTTGTTCAGCTGGTTCAACTTCTCCTTCCGGATGATGAACTTTTCAGCCGGGCTCGGGATATATTCCTTTTCCACGGACTGGAACCAATCCAGCGTCTCCGCCATGAGCCCGTCCACCTGGGATACGTCGAGACCGGAAGACAGGATGTGATCGCGCAGCACCGATGATACATGGCTGTATATCTTTTTCAGCAGCTCGGGCGGCACGTCGGAACGCATGACCAGGGGTTCCTGGAGGGCTTCGTTCGCCTCGGCCCGGGACATCATGGTCTCCATGGCGGCATGGGAAAGCTGGGCGCCTTTGTTTTTGCTGCCAGGCGTGCTGTTCGGTGCGTCGTTGGAAGTAGCCTCCGAGTACACCGGCCGGCTGACCGTCATATTGGTCATACTGGTC
>JADFTO010000007.1:10940-25520 GCA_022560215.1 Pseudomonadota bacterium
TGTTGGCCTGGACAAAATCGCCGACCAGGCCTTGTGCCGCGAACTCCTCGGCGCAGAAGGAGCGGGCGAAGAAGCCGCGCTCGTCTTCGAGGCGTTCGATCTCGACGACGACGACGCCGGGAATTTCGGTATCGGTGAACTTCATCGCCCGTAGCGCCCGATCTCGGCCAGGCGTTGGTTCTCGCGCACGCTGACCGCCAGGAGGTGCTCCTGTGAGCGGATTTTCACGACTTCCAGAAGATCCTCGCCGCGGAGCACGCCGCTTTCCTGGAGAACGGGCCGCGCCACCTCGATCTCGTCGTTGGCCAGCTTGGTGACCAGGCCGCGAGGCGCGGCGTCGACGCCGGCCAGCTGTTCCGCCAGGTGCCGGCGCACCGACATCTCCAGGTCGTAGGCGATTTGCCCCATGATGTCGCCGAACTGGGCGACCTCGTTTTTGTTCAGGGTTTCCGGGGTCTCGAGAAAGAGGTCGGTGACCTCCCTCAGGAGCTTGCGCCGCCCCTCCGAGGTTGTTTCCCTGGCCAGGTGCACCAAGTTTTTCAGGCGTTCGATTTTATCGGACATGGAGTGTCCGCCTTTTGCCTGCCTGCCCTTCCCGGGTCGGAACCGATCATAACACGGGAGATTATTTCCGCATATGGGGCGAATCACACGCGGGCATGGCCATTCGGGGAGCCATCAGGAATTGAGGGGAGCCCGCGACTTGGCGTTGAGGGTGACGGCATCGAAATACGGCAGAAACGAGGTCAAGCCTTGAAACACGTAGCTTCCCGTGATGGTGACGTAGGTGGTGCCGCCCGAGGTGTCCTGCGTGGCCTGGAAGGTGACGCCGGTCGAGCTTACGCCCACGCCCATGAGCTTGCTCGTGGCGTAGGCTTCCAGGGTGGTGTCCGAGGCGCTGGTATTGACCATGGCGTAGCGGGTGGTTTCCTCGACGGCGTACTGAAGCGAGCCCTTGATCCACATGGCCCGGCCCACTTCGATGATGCCGAGCACGAAGGCGAGAAAGACCGGGAAGATCAGGGCGAACTCGACGGCCGTCGCACCCCGGCGGCAGGCGGCGGCTTTCGTCGGCAGGAGTCTCCGGAGAAGGTTTTTCATGTTCCGCGCGCCGCTGTCCCGGCCCGTCAATAAACGCGAATCGTGGCCGACCCGGACAGGTTCAGGGTCGTGGACACCAAGAGCAGCGTGAAGTCCTTCGACGCGGTGATGGTCATGTAGATCTCGTTCGTGCAGGAGGGGTCGCCGCAGGTGATGGTGGTGCCCCCGCATTCGCAGAACTGGGTCGTGGTGACGTCGTTGGTGACCAGGCCGAGGTTGGTGGCGTTGACCACCGCGTCCTTGATGGCCGAGGTGTCCGTATAGTCGGCCAGCGCCAGCTGCACCCCGGAGCGGGCGGCGCTCACCAGCTCCATCTTGTTGAACATGACCAGCCCGTAGTTGACGATGCCGAGCATGATGACGAGCAGCACCGGCACCAGGAGGCCGAATTCCACGGCGGCCGCGCCCCTCCGGCAGCGGGCCAGGCGGGCGATCCATGGCAACGGGAATTCAGCGCGGGGACGGCGCATGTCTCCTCCTCCGACGCCTTTCATTATAGTGTCCTGCAGGACACTAGCACGGTTCGCGGCCAAACTCATTCCACCAGGCCGACGGTGTCCAGGATTTCGATCGACGACATGCCCGAATTGGAGCACGCAATGTTCATCTCGGCGTCGCCGCCGAAGGTTATCGTCTGGGCGATCATCTGGGTGCAGCTCCCGCCCAACAACGCGCCGCCGGTGTAGTTGATGTTGCCTTTGGGGAAGTAGAGCGCGCCCGTAAGGTCCATGGTGGCGCCGCCGTTGAAGGTCTGGTTGCTGGGGGGGCTGGAGGGCGTGTCGTCGTCTCCGTAAAACAGGATCCCCGCGTAGTTGCCGCTGTTGTTGGCGGACAAGGTCACGTTGGCGCCGCCGTTGATGGTCACGGATGCGTACTGGGAGCCGGAGCTGCTGGTGAGGAAGATGGTGACGTTGGTGCCGGTGAGGGTGGCCCCGGCATTCACCCGGAACGTTCCCCTGTCGATCACGTAGACGCCGCCCGTCACCAGCTCCACGGTGCCGCTGAAGTTGACTCCCTGGCAATAGGTGCCCTGGGGCAGGGTGCCGCTGGAGATGGAGTAGTTTGTCTGCAGGCAGTCGCCGATGGGGGGCTCGGCCACGTTCACGTAGGGGTCGTCCACGGCCAGCGCGCCGGATTGGGCGGAGGGGCATTCCGTGGCCAGGGTGGCGTTGCTGCCGACGCTGTAACCACCGACGACGGAAGCGCAATCCGTGGTCAACGTGCTGTTTCCGGTGATGGTCATGGCCGAGCTGTTGGACGAGTTAACGGCGACGGCGCAGCCGGTCATGCTGATGTTGGCGTTTCCCTGGTTCTTCAAGGTGCCGCTGGAGCTGGTGTCCAGGGCCAGGACACAGGCCTCCGTCTTCGAGGTGAGGGTGGCCACCGCGCGGGTATCGACGCTGATGGCGTTGTCCAGGAACACGCCCGAGAACAGCAGCGCCACCGGCCGGGAGAGCACGACCTCCACCGCGTAGTCGTTGGACGTGTAGGAACCGCTGGTCGGGGGCATGTTGACGTCGATGGTGTCCCCGTCCGAGGTGTCCAGCCCGTTGCGTACCGCTTCCTGGAGGGCGGCGGCGTCGATTTCCGAGTCGCTGCCGTTGCTCTTGACCGAGTATGAGGCGCCGATGGCGGCGGCGTCCGCCGCGCTTTGCAGGTCGCGGTGCTGCATGAACCAGAACGTAACCTCCACCCCGAGGGCGACGAAACCCACGAGTATGGGCAGCATGAGGGCGAACATGATGACGACGACGCCCCGCCGGTCGCGGAGAAACGCCTCCTTCCCGGGGCCGGGGCCAAGGGGATCAGGCCGCTCCAGGCCGGCCGGCGGATTCGAACAGGGGCGTCGAGGCGTTTTTCCGGACACCGGATACCTCCTGGATCCTGTGGACTAGGATACCACTTCCCGGCCCTTCCTTGCCGCCGGGGGGGCATTCATTCCTTTTATCAATATACTAGATTTCGAGTCAGTGACGCCAGTCACAGGTTTAAACTCGCGGGGGACCGAAGCTCTTGAATTTTAATGGGATAATCAATATGAAATTAGCTTCGGCCCGGCCCCGCTTTCGTCCCCTCACAACCCGGACGGGGGAGTTTCGATGCTGAAGAAGATTATTGCAGCGGGCTTCCTGATTTTCACCGCCGCCGGATGCGCCATCGACAGGGGCGAGGAAGCGATCAACGAATCCCTTTACCAGGCGGCCCTGGAAGCCGGCCTGAAAGGCGACTACCCGGCGGCGGCGGGGCACTTCAGCAGGCTGCGGGAGCGCCTTCCCGACGACCGGGCCGCCTTGCTGGGATTGGCGCGCAACCTGCGTTATCTGGGAGCCGCCCGGGATGCCGTCCGGGTTCTCGAAGACGAGAGCAAGGATTTCGCCGGCGATCCGGCGTTCCTGACTGAACTGGGCAAGGCGAAAGTCGCCGCCGGCGCGGCCCCGAAAGCCATCGAACTTTTCAAGGAAGCCCTCGAACACGACTCCGGCAACTGGGATATCCATGCCGCGCTCGGCATCGCCTACGACATGGTCGGAACCTACGGGAAGGCCCAGGAATCCTACCGTAACGCCCTCGTTCTTTCCAAGGACAACCCCCGGATTTTGAACAATCTGGCCATCTCGGCCGCCCTCGCCGGGAATTTGGAGAAGGCGGTCGAAACCCTGGAACAGGCGGCCAGAATCGACCGCCACAACCCGCAGATTCGCCAGAATCTCGCCTTTTTCTACGGTATAAAGGGCGATGTGGACAACGCCGAAGCCCTCGCCCGAATGGATCTCGACGAGGAATCGGTGCGCAACAATCTCTCCGTCTATTCCACTTTCCGAAAATAGCCACACATCTAGAGTCTTGCCATCAATCCTCCCCTTTGCGACAATCCCGGGGTGTGAAAGCAGAGAAGCCGGTTTGGCGAATAATAAATTCGACGCATCGCTACGAACTCTCGGCGGCAACAAGCTTCTCGTTGAAGCTCAGCCGGAAGTCCTTGCCGACATCGAAAAAAAGTGCGAGTGGCTGGAGTATTCCCCAGGCGACGTGGTGATCGACCAGACGGACGACACCACGAATGTCTTTTTCGTCGTCAAGGGCAAGCTCAAGGCCATGGATTACCTGTTCGACGAGCAAGAAGTCGCCCTCGCCGAGCTAGGGCCAGGGGATTCCTTCGGCGAATTGTCGGCCATCGACCTGAAGGTACGCTCGGCGCGCGTAACGGCCATGGAGCCCACCCTGGTCGCGTCCCTGCCGAGCAAGGAATTCAGGAAACTCCTTATCGCCTGTCCGGGGATGGCCCTGGCGCTGTTGAAAAGGTTCGCCGGCTTCATCCGCACCCTGAACACCCGGATCACCGCCCTCAGCACGCTTACGCCCCATCAGCGCATCTATTATGAGCTGTTGCGGATCAGCGAGCCCAATACCATCGGCGACGGTTCCTGGATCATCGTCAACATTCCGAATCACTCGGAAATCGCCTCCTGGATCGGCGCCGAAAAGGAAATCGTGGCCGACGCCATCGGCAAGCTGGCCCGCGACGGGGTGGTCGAGCGCAAACACAAGAGCCTGTTGATCAAGGACCACCCCCGTCTGCAGAGGCTGGCCAACCAGTAGGCGGGAGGCGGGCTCCGGCTCTCTCGCCCCTTCGTCTCAAGCGTGTTAGACTCGGCTTCCAGCGGTCCCGGCGTCCGCGCAAGGCCGGGGCCGTCAACTGGTTTTGCCGGGATGAGCTCATGTTTCGGAACCACTTCGGCATAAAAGAAAACCCGTTCTCCAATACTCCCGACCCGAGCTACCTGTTCATGAGCAAGCGGCATCTGGAGGCGCTTGCTCATTTGACTTACGGGGTCCGGGGTGGGGGCGGTTTCGTCCTCCTCACCGGCGAGGTGGGCACCGGAAAGACGACGGTCTGCCGATGCCTGATCGAACGGCTTCCCGATGACGTTGACCTGGCCCTTTGCATCAACCCTCCCTACAGAGAGGCCGAACTCCTGGCGACAATCTGCGACGAGTTGGGAATCACCCATTCAGGCGATCAAGGCGGCGTCAAGGAGTTGATGGACGCCCTCAACGGGTATCTTCTCGGGGTCCACGCCAAGGGACGGCGCGCCGTCCTCATCATCGACGAGGCGCAGAACCTCGCGCCCCGGCTCCTGGAACAGATCCGGCTGCTGACGAATTTGGAAACGGCCACCACCAAGCTCCTGCAGATCATCCTTATCGGCCAGCCCGAACTGAGGGATCTCCTGGAACGGAAGGAAATGCGCCAACTCTCGCAGCGTATCAGCGCGCGCTACCATCTGGAGCCGTTGACCAGGGCCGAGTCGAGAAACTACATCCTCCACCGGATGCGGGTGGCGGGACTCGCCGGGAATGTCTTCCAGTCCGACGCCCTGGACGAGATAAGCATCCTGTCTAAGGGCATTCCCCGGCTGATCAACAGCATCTGCGAGCGCTGTCTCCTCGGCGCCTACGCCAAGGGCGAGCACAGCGTCGACGTGGATATCGCGCGCACCGCCAGCGAAGAGGTGCTGGGCACCATCCCGATCGCCGGGCGAAGGGCGGCTTTGTCCCTGACCGGGGCCGTCAGCACCGCCATCTCGGTTGCGGCCATGGTCTTGCTCCTGGTTCTCGTGCCCTACGGACTGGGGGGTGGGGTTCCGCCCTCTTGGGCCGCCATCATGGACGAAATCAGATCCTGGCCCCTGACCACGGCCTTCCTGGACGGGCCGGCTCCCACGGCCGTGGACGAAAGCCCGGAATCCGCACCCGCCGGGCCCCCGGCCACAGAGCCCCCGGCCACAGAGCCCGCGCCCGCCGAGGTGGCCGAAGCCGCACCGGCCGGAAGCCCCTTTGCAGCCGATTCTGGTGACTTCCGGGCGGCCATGGCCAGCCTGTTCACCCTTTGGGACGCCTCGCCATCGGGGCTCAATACCTGTACGGAAGCCAGGGTCGCCGGCCTCAGGTGCTTGCAAAAACAAGGCACCTGGTCGGCCCTGGAGGACCTCAACCGCCCCACCCTTATCGGCCTCCTGAGCCCGGGCGGAAAAAGGGAATTCGCGGTCGTCTCGTCCCTCGACGGGACTTCCGTGACGATGGAGATCGGCGGCCGGTGGATCGTGGCCAACACAAGCCTCGTCACCCCGTTCTGGCCGGGGGACTATCTGGTGCTGTGGAAACCCGCGCCGGTCTATCGGCGGACCATGAAGCCGGGCATGGAAGGCCCCGACGTGGCCTGGCTCAGGGATAGGCTGGCCGAAATTGGGGGCTTGTCCGCAGCCACGGAAAACGCCGAAAAATTCGATTCCAACCTCGCCGATCAGGTCATCGCCTTCCAGCAAAGCCGCGGCCTCGAAGGCGACGGCACCGTCGACGCCTTGACCCTGATCCACCTCAACTCCGTGGCCGGAGACCCGGCAACGCCCGTGCTCAAGAAACGGCCCTAGATAACCGAAAAAGCATCATGTCCTTCATCCTGGAAGCCTTGAGGAGATCGGAGCGGGAGCGCCAAGAGGCGGCGGGGCCGGACGATGCTTCCGGGACCGGGGACGAACGGCCGGGAAGACGCCGCATCTGGTTCTGGATCGCCGGCGCCGCGCTTTCCCTGAACGCCTTGGGCCTGGCCGCCTTCTTCATGCTCCCGTCCGGGGAGCAGCCAGCCGTGGAAATTTCCTTGCCCCCGGACGGGCCCGAGGACGGGGCGTTGCAACCCCCATCCGCCCCGGGGCCGGCCGGGCAACCCCCGGCGCCCGCGCCCTCCGCCAAGGCCTCGGAAGACCCGGAAACGGAGACGGCCATGAATACGGCACGGCCCGCCGCGCCGCCCGCAGCCGCCCTCCAGGCCGCGGAAAGCCCGCAACCGGAGACGTCCCGGAACATGGCGACGTCCAAGCCGAGACCCTTCGGGGAACCCGAACCGGCGCCGCCGGCGCCCGGGCCTGAGGCGCCGAAAGGCCCGGAGACGGTCCTGAACGCCGATGGTGAAAAAGCCGCCCCCGCCGGCGCCGCCGGCGCCCGGACCACGGCGGCCCTCGAAGACGGGGAACGCGATGCGTCCGCCTACAACCGCCGGGGACAGGCCTTCGAGAGGGAGGGCCTCTATGATCGCGCCATCGAGGAATACACCCGCGCCATCCTGATCGACCCCACCTTCGCCGAAGCCTACCTGGGCCGGGGCTGGGCCCACTTGGCCAAGGGCAACCACGGCCAGGCGATCAGGAACTACGGCCAAGCCATCGCCCTCGACCCCTCCCTCGCGGAAGCCCATTTCGCCCGCGGCTGGGCCTACGAACAACTGGGGCAAAGGGACAGGGCCATCGAGGAATACGGCGAAGCCATCCGCATCGCCCCCGGACACGGGGACGCCCGCTTCAGCCGGGGCATCTTGAGATTCTACTCAGGCCAGCCGGAACCGGCGGCGGGGGATTTCTCGGCCATCCTCGAAGGGAGCGGCGGCGGCCTCCGCGCCTACGCCCTGCTTTGGCTTTACCTGAGCCGCGCGCGGGCGGGCGGGGAGCCGGATCGGGAGCTCCAGGCCTACGCCGGGCGGCTGGACCTGGATCCGTGGCCGGGCATCATCGTCAAGATGTACATGGGCCAGGTCCCGGTGTCCCAAGTGCTCGCGGCGACCCGGGATACCGATGCCAGGAAACAACGTGAAAACGAGTGCGTGGCGTTTTTCTTCCTGGGCCAGGAGCGCCTGGTCAAGGGCGATAGGGAAAAGGCGGCGGAGTACTTCCAAAAGACCCTGGACACCGGCATCACCGACTATCGCCAGTACGCCGCCGCGGAGGAGGAACTGCGCCAGCTGGGGCGGTTGAACTGATGGGGCCTCCCCCGCAGGGACTCCGCCGGCGATTGAACTCCTTAGTCGTCGCGGCTTTCATCCCGGCCTTTTTCCTGGGCGGGGCGCTCCTTGCCGGCTGCGCGTCGCGGGCGCCCGAGCCCCCCCTCTATCCTCCACCGGCGGACGGGGATAAGGACCCCATCGACTGGTGGAAGGTGATCGAGGAGCGAATCGAACCCCTGGCCCATGACCGGGGGGAGCGCTGGCCCCTGATCCTCTGGAACAACGGCGGATACGATCCCCTGGGGGAGGAAACGGTGCGCATGCTGCTCTCCCGGGGGATCACCCAACACATCCGTCTGCACCCGTCCATGATCCCGGCCGCCCAGGCGCTGGCCCGCGCCGGCTCGCCCGTGATCGTCATGGAGGGCAGGTCGGGCGCCTGGCCCTATCCACTGGCCGGCGACCCCAGCCAATGGGCGCATCGTTACGCGGCCGACGCGGACGTCCCCGAGGCCTGGCGGAAGCTGCCGTCCCCCACGCTCTTCAAGGGCTGGGCCGAGGCCGCCGGCCGCCTGCGCCGGACACTCGAGGCTTTCAGGCGGGCCGGCGTCACCATCGACGCCGCCTGGCTGGACTACGAAGGGGAGCCGAGGGGCGCCAGTTTCGAGGCGGCGAAGGCTTCGCCCTCCACCATGGCGCTGTTGCCCGCAAGGGCCATGGAGAGCAAGCGGGCCTTCTACCGCTTTCGCCGCCAGCTCTGGATGCAGCTGGTCTCCACCTACGTCGCGGCGCCTATCCGCGAGGTCTTCCCCAAGGCCTCCGTCACCAACTGGATGGCCAGCCTGTCGGCCCCCGACCGGCCCGTCCTCGGCTGGCAGGACCAGGTCTTGCCATCGGTGGGGCTTTCCATGTTCACGGCCACCAACCCGGTGGCCTACGGCATCGACCTCTATTTCGACCACGCCTGGAAGGAGGACTATCCCCTCGACCGCGACCACGTGGACCGCCTCTATACGCACCTGCTCCTGAGGCAGGTTTCCGACGACGCCTACAACCGAGACCGCATGGCGCCCTACCTGAAATCCGTCCCCTGGGTGGGCCGATGGGTGGCCCTGGACCGGGACAAGGTTACCCCGGTCATGAGCCGGGAGGGCTACCGCGAAGCGTTGCGCCACCTCTGGCTCCGGGGCATCGACGCCATGCAGGTGTTCAATTCAGGGGCCAGCGCGGAATTGGAGATCGGGGAAGTGGAGGACACGGCCGCCGTCTACGGCGAGATGCTGGCCTTCAGGAAGTTCCTGGAAGACGGCCGGGTCATGAACTTCGACTACCCCGGAGTCCAGGAGGGCGGCCCCTTCTGGTCCGGGTTGAGCCTGGAGCGGGAAGCCGTGGTGCGCGTGGCCAGCCGATACCCGGCCACCATCTCCCTGGAACCGTGGGAAGGGCGCTGGATCACCCTCGCCGCCCCGCGCGGCGGCGCCACCTACCTGCTGACCCTCACCGAGGGCGGGATCGAGGCGACGGAAGCGGACTGAGGGCAGCCCCTCTCAGCACTCGACGGCGTTGACGGCGAGGCCGCCCTTCGAGGTTTCCTTGTACTTGTCGCTCATGTCGCGGCCGGTCTGGCGCATGGTCTCGATGACCCGGTCCAGGGGGACGAAGTGGCTGCCGTCCCCCTTCAGCGCCAAACGCGCGGCGTTGATCGCCTTCACCGCGCCCATGGTGTTGCGCTCGATGCAGGGCACCTGGACCAGGCCGCCGACGGGATCGCAGGTGAGGCCCAGGTTGTGCTCCATGCCGATTTCGGCGGCGTTCTCGATCTGGGCGTTGGTGCCGCCGTGTACGGCCGAGAGCCCGGCCGCGGCCATGGAACAGGCGACGCCGATCTCGCCCTGGCAGCCGACCTCGGCGGCCGAGATCGAGGCGTTCTTCTTGTACAGCATGCCGATGGCCGCCGCCGTGGCGAGGAAGGTGACCACGCCATCGGTGCCGGCCGCCGGATCGAAGCGCATGAAATAGGCGAGCACCGCCGGGATGACACCGGCGGCCCCGTTGGTGGGCGCCGTCACCACCCGCCCGCCGGCGGCGTTTTCCTCGTTGACCGCGAGCGCATACAGGTTGACCCAGTCCAGCGCCGCCAAGGGGTCGCCGGAATCCGGCCGGGCCGCCAATTCGTCCCGCATACCCTTGGCCCGGCGCTTGACGCCGAGCCCGCCCGGCAGCTCGCCCTGCTCGCGGCAGCCGCGCTCGATGCAGGCCTCCATGGCGTCCCAGAGGGCGGCCAGGCCCTGGCGGGTCTCTTTCTCGCTGCGCCAGGCCTTTTCGTTCTCAAGCACGATGCCGGCGATGGAGAGACCCGCCTCGGCGCCGATTTCCAGGAGCTCCGCCGCCGTCTCGAAGGGATAAGCCACGGCCACGTTGGAACCCGGAGCCTCGGCGCCGATCTCGGACTGGCTCAGCACGAAGCCGCCGCCGACCGAGTAGTAGGTCTCGTCCAGGAGCACGGCGCCGGTCCCGTCACGGGCCTGGAAGCGGAGTCCGTTGGGATGGGCGTCCAGGGTCTCGTCCATGTGGAAGTGGATGTCCCGCTCCGCGTCGAAGGCGATATCGAAGGCGCCCGAGAGGCTCACGCGGCAGCATTTCCTGATGCCTGCGGCCATGGCGTCGGCCCGGTCGGGATCGACGCTATCGGGCGCCTCCCCGGCCAATCCCAGAATCACCGCCTTGTCCGTGGCGTGGCCCCGGCCCGTCAGCCCGCGCGAGTCCAGCTCCCTCAGGAAGCGGCCGGCCGCCAGCATGGGCCCCATGGTGTGGGAGCTGGACGGCCCGATGCCGATCTTGAACAAATCGAAGATGCCGAGTGCCACGGACGATCCCCCTTAAGCGATCACTTCTGGAGCGCTATCCGGTAAGTGGGAACCCGTGGCCGGTTGGCAAGCCCCCGCTCCTCGGGCCCGGCCCCGCGGGCGGCCCGCATAGGTTATATCCCAATGGACGCCCCGGGACCACTCGGCCCGGCGGCCGGGGGCGGGAAACCCGCCCATTTATCCCCAGGTTCCACAGGGTTGTGGATCGATTTAGGGTTGTATCGCGGATGCGCTCCTTTTAGGCTCGTCCTGGGTTCGATGAGGAAAGTGGACCGCAAGGAAAGCCGGATTTTTCGGACCCGGTCAGCCATCCCAGGGACCCTTCGGGGTATGAAGGAAGACTGATGGGAAGCGGCCCCGCCGGGCAACCGGCAGGGCCGCTTCTATTTGCGGGTCATGGGTGGTTGAAGCCCCCCGCGGGCCCGGGTTTCCGCCACCCTATCGGGGCCTGAGGACAAGCATCTTTATGATGTCTTGATAGAGGAAGCGCTCCTCGGCCAGCTCCAGGCCCGCGGCCTCCACGTAGCGCTCCGTGTGGCGGTCGAAGGCGGCGCCGTACACCAGACGCACCCATGGCGCCCACAGGCGCATCACCAGGCGCTTCTGGGGATCGCTGGAATAAGTGTACTCGAGGAGCCGGATTTCGCCGTCCGGCTTGCAGATCCTGAGCAGTTCGCGGAGCGCCGGCAACTGGTCTTCGTCGTCGAGCACGCAGAAAAGGAAGGTGGCGATCACGTAATCGAAATGGCCGCCGGGGAAGCCGGTGGCCGTCACGTCCATCAGGCGGAGCTCGGCGCTGACCCCGAGGCGCTCTTTTCGCTTTTGGGCCCGGGCCAGCATCTGGGGGCTGATGTCGATGCCGGTCACCTCTCCGCCCTCGGGATAGAAGGGCATGTTCCGTCCCGTGCCCACGCCCGCGTCCAGGACGGTTCCGCCCGCGCCCTCGAACAGAACGGGCCGGATCGTCCGGTACCGCCCGTACTCGAAGGGAAGGTCCAGCAGGTCGTAGAACCGGGCTACATGGGCGTAGGTTCTTTTCTTGGCCATGGTTCAGCGCCGTTTCCGCCAATGCGGAAAATGTCCGCTGGGCGCCCGGTCCATTCCCTCATCGAGGGAGTATGGAGTCTCGTCCTGATTCAATGAAATTCACCACATGGGGCAATCGGTTTGGAAGGTGGCTCCTCTCCGAGCTTTAAATGCGGGGTCTGGATGGTCCAGGCCGCCAAAAGCATGAAGCAGAGTTGCCATGAGGCATTTTGCCGGATTGGACGTATCGATGGAAGTGACTTCGGTGTGCGTTATCGACGGCACCGGGAAGGGTGTCCGCTGAGCCCGCTGAAGTCCTGGCGGCCGCGGGTGGCCGCCGTGGCCCGGCGCCTGGCGGTGATCCCGCACCGGATGCGGGTGGACGGAGGTGCCCTACACCGCTCCCGGCGCGCGGGCGCGCCGGTGCAGGCTGTCCGATTTCAACTGGCCGCAGGCGGCCATGATGTCGCGCCCCCGGGGCACCCGGATGGGGGCCGAGTAGCCGGCGTCGTTGAGGATTTGGGCGAATCGCTTCATGGCGCGGGGGCTGGAGCACGCATAGGGGGCGCCCGGCCAGGGGTTGAAGGGAATCAGGTTGAACTTGGCCGGGACGTCCCGCACCAGGCGCGCCAAGTCGCGCGCCTGTTCGGGGGAATCGTTGACGCCCTTGAGCAGGATGTATTCGAAGGTGATGCGCCGGGCGTTGTTGGCGCCGGGGTAGTCGCGGCAGGCCTGCATCAACTCGGCGAGGGGGTACTTCCTGTTGATGGGGACGAGATGGTCGCGCAACTCGTCCGTCGTCGCGTGCAGGCTGACCGCCAGGTTGACGCCGAGCTCACGGCCGACGCGGGGGATCATGGGCACGATACCGGACGTGGACAACGTGATCCGCCGCTTGGATATGGCGATGCCATCCCCGTCCATGATGACGGTCAGGGCCTTGGCCACCTGGTCGTAGTTGAGGAGGGGCTCGCCCATGCCCATGACCACGATGTTGGACATCAGCCGCCCGCCCGCCGGCGTCCCCCATTCGGCCAGCGCGTCCCGGGCCGCCATCACCTGGCCCACTATCTCGCCCGCCTCCAGGTTGCGCACCAATCTTTGCGTGCCGGTGTGGCAGAAGGGACAGGTGAGCGTGCACCCGACCTGGGTCGAGATGCAAAGCGCGCCCCGGTCCTCCTCGGGGATGAAGACGCATTCGGCCTCGTTGCCGTCGGCGAACCCGAACAGCCATTTCCGCGAGCTATCCTTGGAGACCTGCTCGCGGACCACCCGGGGCCGGGCGGCGGCGTGGCGGCGGGCGAGCTTTTCGCGCAGCGGCTTGCCCAGGGTGGTCATGCGGGCGAAGTCGCTTTCCCCCCGGTGGTAAAGCCAGTGCCAGAGCTGCTTGACGCGGAAGGGCTTCTCGCCCATGCCGGCCATGACGCCCGCGAGCTCGTCCCGGGACAGCCCGATCAGGTTGGTGCGCCGGTCCGTCGAGGGAGCATCCATCGGCGCCGCCCCGCTCATTTGACCTTGCAGGCCTTGCCGATGGCGGCGTAGGCGGCGGTGAAACCGGCGAGCGAATAGGTGTCCGTGGTCAGGGTGCCGCGGCTGGACGTGCCCTTGACGGTCATCGCCTTGCCCGCCTTCATGGCCGCCACCAGGGCCCGGTCGGTCCTGGCGTTCCGCGCCCAGGCGTCGCCGCCGTCGGTGAACAGCCGGAAGGACTTGTCGCCGATGGCCACATCCGTCTCGCTGCCGGGCTTGTACGTGTAGCCGGCGATGATTCTGACGACCCCGAGGCTCTTGTCCCCGGGCCGGTGGCTGACAAGCACGTAAGGCTGGTCCCGCAACTTGTACTTGCCCTCGGCCTTCTTGGGCTCCGCGCCCAAGTAGCAGGTGGCGCCTTCGGTGTAGGCGCGCCAATCGCCGTAAACGCCGACCTCGACCGCCTCGGCGGCGGCGGCCGACGGCAGGAGCAGAACCAGGGTCATGGCGGCGGCGGACCGGGCGGGGATCATGGCGTCCATTGATAGCCGCGCCAGGCGCCCTTGCCAAGGGCCGCCGCCGGTGGCACATAGCTTCCATGTCCGAGCCTAAGGCCAACCCGGTTCTCGTCCACGTCACCCGTGGCGGCGAGGTGGAAAGCAGCCACCGGGGCGCGGCGGCGGTGGTGGACCCGGACGGCGGGGTGGTGGCGGCCTGGGGCGACGTTGCGCGGCCGGTCTATCCCCGCTCGGCGGTAAAGCCCCTGCAGGCCCTGCCCCTGATCGAGACCGGGGCCGCCGAGCGGTTCTCCGTCGGCGACGCCGAGATCGCCCTGGCGAGCGCGTCGCACTCGGGCGAGCCCGAACACGTGGCCCTGGTGGAGGCGTGGCTGGAGCGCCTGGGCCTCGGCCCCGGCGACCTGGAGTGCGGCCCCCATGCGCCCATCGACGAGGCGGCGGCGGCGGACCTGGTGCGTGCGGGCCGGGAGCCCTCGCCCCTGCACAACAACTGTTCGGGCAAGCACGCCGGATTCCTCGCCACCGCCCTTCACTTAGGCGAGGAAACGGCGGGCTACGTGAAGCCCGGCCATCCCGTGCAGCGGCGGCTGGCGGAGGTTTTAAGCGACATGGGCGGCGTCGACCTCGAAGGCGCTCCGGTGGGCAGCGACGGCTGCGGCATCCCCGTCATCGCCATGCCGCTCCGCGCCATGGCCCTGGCCATGGCCCGGCTGGCCAACCCCGATGGCCTGGCGCCTGATCGCGCCGCCGCCTGCCGCCGCGTCTTCGGCGCCATGGCCGCCCATGGCCGGCTGGTGGCGGGACGGGGGCGCTTCGACACCCT